>NZ_CDXDFU010000186.1:0-5509 GCF_978017985.1 Schwartzia sp. (in: firmicutes)
CCGTGTACGCGGCATGGAGCTTGGTGAAAATGAGATACTTGGTCAGTTCATGATTTGCCGTGTAATGGTTATTTTCGATGCATTGAAAAATATTGCCAAGCTAGTCCTGCTTACGGAAACCACACCGGAGACTGCACAGGAGACATACGAGCAGGCTGTTGAAAAGATGGAGGAGCTTCAGAATAAAATAATGGCTCCTGTTGAAAAAACAGGGAAAGAAATCAAAAAACGTGAAGACAAGGTGGATTTCCTTAAACGGTACAAAAATCCGCCGGAGCGCGTATTGAACTCTATCCGCAAAATCAAGGAGCATATTTTTGCCGGAGATATATTCCAGGCTGTTCCGTCTTTCCAGTTCACTGAGAAGATTACAAAGCCTGCATTTCATTTTTACCGTCGGCTTCGTCAGGTAAATCCTTCTCCATACATGTTTTATTTGAATTTTGGCAGAGTAAAGCTTGTCGGTGCATCACCTGAGCGTCTTGTGAAGGTTGAGGGAGATAAGGTTTATACCTATCCGATAGCAGGAACAAGGCGCAGAGGCCGTGATGACGAGGAAGATAAGGCATTGGCAATCGACCTTGCAGCAGATGTAAAGGAATGCGCGGAGCATTCCATGTTGGTTGATCTGGCGAGAAATGATATTGGCAGAATCAGTCTCCCGGGTACGGTAAAGGTAACAAAGCTGAGAGCAATTGAAAAATTCAGCCATGTAATTCACATGGTATCTGAGGTTGTTGGAACACTTCGCCCGGAATATACTCCAATGGATGTATTGAAAGCAGCGTTCCCGGCAGGCACCGTCAGCGGAGCACCGAAGCTCAGAGCTATGGAAATTATACATGAGCTTGAGCCTGTACGCCGTGAAAGCTATGCAGGCTGTGTAGGATATCTTGATTTTTGCGGCAATATGGATGTGTGCATTACACTCAGAACCATGCGCATAGAGGACGACAGCAAGGCATTTATACAGTCAGGTGCAGGCATCGTTGCAGATTCTGTGCCTGAAAAAGAATACAATGAGTTTTTGCAGAAGTCGAAGGCTCTGTTCGAAGTAGTCGAGGAGGTGGAAAACGATGTTGTTGCTTTTAGATAATTATGATTCGTTTACATACAACGTCTACCAGCTCCTTTCTGAACTGGGTGCCGATGTTGATGTTGTACGTCATGATAAAATTCGGGTAGCTGATGTTGTAACACGAGGTTATGAAGCAATCGTTATTTCACCGGGCCCTGGTGAACCTAAGGATGCCGGAATAACTGAGGACCTGATAGGAAGTCTCAAGGATAAGCTGCCAATACTTGGAATTTGTCTTGGGCATCAGGCTATAGGTGAAGTCTTTGGCGCGAAAATTGTACGGGCAAAGGAAATCATTCACGGAAAGGTATCAAACCTCAAGCATAACGGCAAAGGGATATACGAGGGCGTAACGCAGAACGCTGAAATAGGAAGATATCATTCATTGATTATTGACCGTGAGACTCTGCCTGACTGCCTGGAGGTTACAAGTGAGCTTGAAGGCGGAATGATTATGGGCGTAAAGCATAAAAAATATGATGTGCAGGGAATACAGTTCCACCCTGAATCCATTCTTACTCCGGAAGGCCCGCTTATGATGAAAAACTGGCTGAAGAGTATTCACAACTGATTTTGAAATTCAACCCAATCTCACTGAAATTTAAGATTAAAGCTGTTGCTTTACTTTATTTCAGCAGAGATTGGGATTTTTTTGTTTTACAAATCCTGGAATTGCGCACAATCACTTGGAAAAGCCCATTCCGGGCAAGGGAGTGGAAAATAAAAGTCGGTGAGCATACAGCATATTCCACGAGCGAAATAAAGCCGCGTTTCTTTAGGCAAAACGCTGATAGAGGAAGTTTTAACACTGGCAAAACTTGAACGAATGCGTTATAATTATACTAATTGATTTGATCGGTTGTTTTTACACTTTAGCAAATGGAACGGATCGGACAGAAATAAAAAAATTTAATATTGGAGGTGCAGTTTTTTGGGTAAAGAACCACAAAAAGTGCAAATTATTCCGTTGGGCGGATTAGGCGAAATCGGCAAGAATATGACGGTTATCCAGTACGAGGATGATATTCTTCTGATTGACGCCGGATTAATGTTCCCCGATGAAGATATGCTTGGTATTGATTTGGTGATTCCGGATATTACATATCTTTTGGAGAACCAGGACAAGATTAAGGGTATTGTCTTGACTCACGGACATGAGGACCATATCGGAGCATTGCCGTTTGTCATGAAGCAGATAGATGTACCTGTTTATGGAACAAGATTAACATTAGGTATTTTAGAGGGTCGGTTAAAGGAAAATAACGTTGACTGCGGCAATCTTCATGCTGTCATGCAGGGAGATATAGTTAATATCGGCTGCTTCAGTGTTGGATTCATACGTGTAAATCACAGCATTCCTGATGCGGTAGGTTTGTCGATAAAAACTCCGCTGGGAATGATTGTTCACACAGGAGACTTTAAGCTGGACTATACGCCGATAGACGGAAAGATGACTGACTTTAAGCGTTTTTCCGATTTGGGCAACAAAGGCGTTCTCCTTATGATGGCTGACAGTACGAATGCAGAGAAGGAAGGACATACACTCAGTGAACGTACGGTTGGTGTGGCCTTTGACAAGGCTTTCCATAATGCAAAGCAGCGTATTATCGTTGCAACCTTTTCCTCAAACGTACACCGCATACAGCAGGTAATTGATACTGCGTGCAGATATAACAGAAAAGTTGCCGTGCTCGGCAGGAGTATGGTAAATGTCGTAAATATCTCTCTGGAGCTTGGTTATATCCATGCGCCTGAGGGTACGATTATTGACATTGATGAAATCGGCAACTACACAGGCTCTCAGGTTGTAATCATTACAACAGGAAGCCAGGGTGAGCCGATGTCCGCTCTTACCAGAATGGCCATGTCGGATCACCGCAAGGTCAATATTGTTCCGGGCGATACGATTATCATTTCCGCTACGCCGATTCCGGGCAATGAAAAGCTGGTTTCCCGTACGATAGATAATCTCTTGAAGCTTGGTGCCAATGTTATTTACGGACGAAATGAAGGAATACATGTTTCGGGACATGCGAGCGAAGAAGAGCTCAAGCTCATGCATAACCTCGTACGTCCGAAATTTTTCATGCCTGTCCATGGTGAATATCATCACCTTGTAAAGCATGCTAAGTTAGCCCGCGATCTGGGTATGCCTAAGGAGAATATTTTCATTGGTGAGAACGGGCAGATTTTGGAGATTACAAAAGAAAAAGGTGCTTTGACCGGAAAGGTTACGGCAGGTCGTGTTTTAGTGGACGGACTCGGTGTCGGCGATGTCGGCAACATTGTTCTTCGTGACCGCCGTCAGCTTTCGCAGGATGGTATTTTGATTATCGTGCTCACGATGAATAAACAGACGGGTGAGGTTCTCTCGGGACCTGATATCGTATCCCGTGGTTTTGTCTATGTACGTGAATCCGAAGCATTGATGGATGAGGCTCGCGAGCGTGTCGAACAGGCGCTTGACCGCTGTCAGGATAATAATATTACCGAATGGGCGGCTATCAAGTCGAATGTCCGTGATGCACTGGGGCGTTATCTCTTCGAGAAAACACGTCGGCGTCCGATGATACTTCCGATTATCATGGAGGTATAACAGTATATATTGGGCTGCTGCCGGAATTAGTCCGGAGGCAGCCCTTTTTGAATTTTCTTTTGGCTTTGAATTTCAGAACACTTTATAAAGAGGGTATTTTATATGGCTGACTGCAGTTTTGTACACCTTCACGTTCATACAGAATATAGTCTTCTTGACGGTTCAAGCAGAATATCCGATTTGATTGCCAGAACAAAAGAGCTGGGAATGAACGCCATTGCCATCACGGACCATGGCAATATGTATGGTGCCGTGACCTTCTACAAAGAAGCAAAAAAAGCAGGAATCAAGCCAATTATCGGATGTGAGGTTTATGTAGCCCCGAGAGCAAGACAGGAAAAGTTCGAGGTAGACCACACAAGATATTATCATTTGATTCTTTTGGCTGAAAATGAAACAGGCTATCGTAATCTGGTTAAGCTCGTTTCTCTTGCAAATACAGAGGGAATGTATTATAGACCCCGTGTAGACAAGGAGCTTCTGCGCCGTTATCACGAGGGAATTATCTGCCTGTCAGCGTGTATTGCAGGTGAAATTCCACGGGCTTTGATACAGGACAATCCTGAAAAGGCGGATGCTCTTGTTCAGGAATACATTGATATTTTCGGTAAGGAAAACTTTTTCATCGAGCTTCAGGATCATGGTATTCCTGAGGAAAAAAAGGTTATTCCGGGGCTTATTTCACTGGCGGAAAAGTACGGGCTGGACATTGTAGTGACAAATGACGCCCATTACGTCAGGAAGGAAGATTCCGAGGCGCAGGATGTCCTTTTGTGCATACAGACAGGAAAAACCTTGGATGACCCCACAAGAATGCGCTTTCAGGGAGATTCTTTTTATATCAAGTCCCCTGAGGAAATGGGCGCACTTTTTCCGGACAATCCTGAGTTTTTATCAAACACCGCAAAAATCGCTGAACGCTGTAATGTGGACTTTACTTTTGGACAGCATTTCCTGCCTAGATTTCCGCTGCCTGATGGCATGACGGACGAGCAGTATTTAAGGCAGCTTTGCGAAAAGAATCTCACGAACAGATATCCCGAACCAAGTGATGAGATACTTTCAAGACTTGATTTTGAGCTTGAAATCATACACAAAATGGGTTTTGACAGCTACTTCCTCATCGTTTGGGATTACATTAATTTTTCCCGTTCAAAGGGGATAGCCGTCGGACCTGGGCGCGGGAGTGCTGCAGGAAGTATTGTTGCGTATGTTCTGGGCATTACGGATCTGGACCCGATTAAGTACAATCTTCTTTTTGAGCGTTTTTTGAATCCTGAACGAGTCTCCATGCCTGATATTGACGTTGATTTTTGTTATATCAGACGCAAAGAGGTTATTGAGTACGTCAAAAGCCGATATGGAACAGACCATGTTGCGCAGATTATAACCTTCGGTACTATGGCAGCCAGAGGCGCCGTTCGTGATGTAGGACGAGTCCTGAATATGCCGTACTCAGAGGTGGATCAGGTTGCAAAACTGATTCCTACAGAGCTTGGAATAACGCTGGATAAAGCGTTAAAGGAATCACAGGATTTGAAGAAAAAATATGAAAGCAGCTCACAGGTAAGGAGACTGCTGGATTTGGCGCGGGCAATAGAAGGTCTGCCGCGGCAGTCTTCCACTCATGCTGCCGGAATCGTAATCGCGCGTGATGCGCTGACAGAATACATGCCGGTACAGCAGGCTGATGACGGTACTTTGATAACGGAATACGACAAAGACCTTGTAGAGCAGCTTGGTCTGCTCAAAATGGACTTTCTTGGGTTACGAACCCTTACCGTTATTGTAGATACACTCGATAATATCAAGAAATCACGCGGAGAAGATGTTGA
>NZ_CDXDFU010000187.1:0-6706 GCF_978017985.1 Schwartzia sp. (in: firmicutes)
AATCTTGTATTCCAGTACGCCTGCCGGTGCGTGTACGGATACAACCTCACCGACCTTATGTCCGAGGATAGCAGCGCCAACCGGGGACTCGTTGGAGATTTTGCCGTTTGCCGGGTCAGCTTCCGCAGAACCAACGAGCGCGTATTCCAAATCTTCCTCGAATTCAAGGTCGCGCACGATTACATGGCAGCCGATGGAAACAACACTCTTAGCCTTTTTCTCCTCCGGAATCAGCTCAACGTTGCGAAGTTTTACAGTGAGCTCCTGAATACGGCCCTCGATGAACGCCTGCTCGTTTTTCGCATCGTCATACTCGGAGTTCTCCGAAAGGTCTCCCAGTGCGATAGCTTCTTTGAGTCGTTCTGCTACTTCTTTGCGTCGTACTGTTTTAAGGTTTTCGAGTTCGTCCTCAAGGTTTTTGAGGCCGTCTTTTGTCAACATGATCTTTTGGTCTGCCATCGGTAATTCTCTCCTTTATTGCTTTGCTCATATAAATGAACCATGGATTTCACGCCAATTCCCTGAAAACAGGGTAAACCGAAACGAGTGTCAGAGGATTTTCCCTGACACCCGCATTCTTCGTTTCAGTCTTATATATTATAGATATTTTCTATTTCCTTGTCAACGCAGGTCGGACCCCGACACGATGAGCGCTTCCTTTTGCACACGGGTGAGCTTTTTAATGGCGCACTCCCGGGACATGGCTTCCTCTTTCGTCTCGTATTTCTCGCAATAAACGAGCTCAACAGGACGGCGCGTTCTGGTATATTTTGCGCCTTTGCCCGCGTTATGCGCTGCAAGACGCTTTTCTATATCGTTCGTCCATCCCGTGTAAAGTGTTCCGTCCGCACACTTCAGGATATAGGTAAAGGCTGTCACTTTTCTTCCGGTGCAACGATGGTGACCTTCTCCATGACGACCTTCTCAAGCGGACGGTCGGAGAAGTCGCATTTTGTCGAGCCAATTTTGTGGACGACATCCATGCCTTTGATTACCTTGCCGAATACCGCATGATGGCCGTCGAGCCACGGTGTCGGAGCCAACGTAATAAAGAACTGGGAGCCGCCTGTGTTCGGGCCTGCATTTGCCATGGAGAGAATACCCTCGCTGTCATGACGGAGGTCCTTATGGAACTCGTCTTTGATTTTATAGCCCGGGCCGCCCATGCCTGTACCCGTCGGATCTCCGCCCTGAATCATGAAGCCGTCGATAACACGGTGGAAAATCAGTCCGTCATAGAATCCTTTTTCCGCAAGGTCAATAAAGTTTTTAGTTGTCTGAGGTGCTTTGTCCTCAGCCAGCTCAATTTCAAATGTTCCCATGTTTGTTGTGAATACTGCAATACGGTTTGCCACTTTTGTTTCTCCTCCTATTTTTGAAGCGAAGCAGACAGCTCCGATACAGAGCATTACTGCTGCCGCAATAAGTAACAGTTTTTTCATTTGCTGAATCCGCCTCCCGATATCAATGTTCGCCGTTCTCCCGAATCAACAGGTGCCCACACGGGGATTTCCCTTCCCGGCAAAAAGAAGTCGGGAGCAGGCTCCCACCTTGGATATCCGACACTGTGCATAGCTACAAGAGCCTTTACATCAGTACGCGCGCAAAATTCCTTTGCTCCGTACGTCTGCGCCGTCCCCAGCCGTCCGTCCACAGGAAAGAAAGCTATATCCGCCGTCAGTCCTTCCAGACGTTTCATCTGTTTTCGGAACCCGTTTCTGGCAAATGCGTTGTTTTCCTCGGTATCGCCTTCCCAGTGCCACCAGTTAAAATCACCGGCATGGAAGATGCGCCAGCCATTCTTCTCCACCAGAAAAGATGTTCCCGCGTCCGTTGAGTCAAAGGTAGTTACACAGATACCATTATCCTCATAGCCGTCATATGTGTCAAGCCAAATAGTTTTATCCATAGGCATCTGCTTTGAAGACGGCAGCAGACGGATATCACTGGAAAGGAAAAACGCATTCGCCTTTCCCGCGTAACGTCTGATGGCAGGGTTAAAATGGTCGAAATGAGCATGTGATGCGAATATATAGAGCTCTTTGAGCTCCGGGAGCGCCTTGTCAACGGCTCCGGCAGGGTCCTGGTAATCATCGAAGATAAATCCTGTGTCTCTGAGCCGCACGAAAAAACCGCTGTTCAAAAGATATGTGATTTCCAATGCGTCCATACCGTTCTCCTTTCTCATCAAGCCTCCGCGTCAACAGGAATAATCTCGAACCGTTCCACATCAACCAGTCCGCGGTCCGTGAGCTTCAGCGCAGGTATAACAGGCAGGCTCATGAATGCCAGTGTCATAAGCGGATCGTATTCCTCGCGGACCCCCAGCTTTCTTGCACAGCTTACCATCTCCTCCGCATCGAAGGAAATATTTTCCGCGTCTCCCGTGGACATTATTCCCGCAATCGGAAGAGGCATAGAGTTCAGTACCTTTCCCTTTTCAACGATTGCGATTCCACCGTGAATGCGTTCGATTTCATGTACTGCCGCCAGCATATCATCATCATCTGCACCGATAACGATAAGATTATGCGAATCATGTCCCACTGTCGACGCAATAGCTCCGCGCATAAGCCCGAAGCCCTGCAGAAGCGCGCAGGCGGATTTGCCCGAAGCATGATGGCGCTCAAAAACCGCCAGCTTCAGTATATCCCTTGCAGTATCCTGCACTGCAAGGCCGTCTTTTACAGCAACATCAATCACGCGTTTTTCCGTGACGAGCTGATGAGGCACCAGGCCGATAACATTCGCCTTTGTCCCCGAAACAGGTATCTCAAAATCCTTTTTCGAAACAGACGCAAGATGGACTGAATCAAGGATAGCAGGCGGAACCTTCTCAGGCATACTTACGCGGAGCTTTCCTTCCTCAGCCACCAGAACACCGTTATAAAATACCTTTGCAGGCACGAAATTAACCAAATCATCATAAAGAGCAAAATCCGCCCTATATCTGGGAGCAATCATTCCGCGGTCGCGAAGCCCGAAATGCCTTGCAGCAGAAAGACTCGCCATATTTATTGCCTGATGTACCGGGATACCGTCCTTAACAGCACTGCGGACAATGGAATTTATGTGTCCGCGCCGCAGCAAATCCGCAGGGTGCCGGTCGTCCGTAACAAAAATGCAGTGCGCCGCAGTACGGTCATTAATCACCGTATGGATTGCCTCAAAATTGGTTGCCGCGGTTCCCTCACGTATTTCAACGTCGATTCCAGCGGCAAGGCGAAGCTCCGCTTCCTCCGATGTAACACACTCATGATCAGAAACAACCCCTGCAGCGGAATACGCCATCAGTTCCTTCCCTATCAACCCGGGGGCATGACCTTCAATAAGAAGATTATCCCTCATGGTCAGCTTTTTATATACCTCATCGTCCCCGTTCAGTATGCCGGGAACATTCATAAACTCCGCAAGTCCGAGCACATTGGGCTCGTCAAGCAGAGGCTCAAGGTCTTCAGCCGTCAGGACGGCGCCATTATCCTCCAGCGGCGTAGCAGGAACACAGGACGGCAGCGTAAAATACACGGAAAGAGGAAGCTGCTTCGCAGACTCCATCATATACCGTATACCCTCTATACCCGCTACGTTCGCGATTTCATGAGGGTCAGTAATTACAGCTGTCGTTCCGAGAGGTACCACGGCACGCGCAAACTCCGGCGGACAAAGCATGGAGCTTTCTATATGGACATGCCCGTCTATAAATCCGGGGATTGCATATCTCCCATCGGCATACACATAGTCTCTGCCCTCGTACTCACCTATGCCGGCAATATGTCCCTGATCTATTGCGATATCCGCGTCAACAAAATCACCCAGAAGAGAACGGAATACCCGCGCATTCTTTATAACAAGCTCTGCCGGCTCAAGTCCCTGTGCAACACGCACAAAACGCTTCAAGTCTTTAATCATTTTCTGCTCCTGTCTTTTCTCTTTCTACCGCCATACGTTCCCTGCGTTCCCTGAGCATTTCCTCAAGACGTATGCCAGGCAGCGTAAATCCTCTGCCCATGACCTCGTTCGCATCCATGACAATCATAAGGGAATCCGGGTCTATGGCATGTGCTATATCCTTTATTCTTGCAATCTGAGTGAGGCTCACAACCACGAAAAGCACCTGCTTTTTCTTATGCAGGAATGCTCCCTCGCCGTCAAGGAAGGTTACGCCGCGGCCAACCTCGCTCAAAATACCCTCGGCAATTATGCGGGTACGGTCTGAAATCAGAATAACTACTTTTCTGTGGTTAAAGCCCGCGACCACCTTGTCCGTGAGTGTTCCGCTCATGAACATGGAAATAAGGGTATACATGGCAGGTACAACACCGAACATTACAGCGGAAGCCGCCATTATAACGCAGTTAAAGGCGAAGATAACTCCGCCCATGTTGAATGAATAATATTTTTTGATTATAGCCGCAACGATATCCAGACCGCCGGAGCTTCCGTTCATACGAAAAATAATTCCGTAGCCGATACCGTTGAACACGCCGCCGAAAAGCGCGGCAAGCATCGGGTCATGCACAGGCCCGTAATCATTCAGGAAATGCGTCGCGTCAAGGCACACAGAAAACATAACTGTGCCGAAAATAACATCTATTATGTATTCCCTGCCCAGCGTGCGAAAAGCCGCAAAAAGCAGTGGCAGATTGTAAACGAGAACCTGCGCGCCGACGGGAAGTCCCGTCATGAAATAAACTATGATACCGATACCGGTGAGGCCTCCCGAAAGAAGCTGATTCGGAATCAGGAACAGATTTATTGAACTGCTCGATATCAGACATCCAAGTACGATACCGAACGCGCGCAGCAGATGCCTGCCATTCATTACCTACCGGCTCCCTTCTTCCAGCGATCCTTCGAATTCTCCGCCTCCGCACGGTCGCGTGCTTCTATTGCAGTGGTATCAATACCCTGCGTGTTCATCTCAAACGCATGAAGGTCACGGTTCTCCCATGAATCCTCATCGTAGCTCTCCGCTTCCTCCACAGTGACAGGCAGGCTTGTTATACGCCACGTCTGAAGCGTATACACTCCTGCAAGAATCTCAATCATGAGCTTCTGACGCGGTGCACTCGGATTGTTATAAATGTACCACGTATGTCCCTCAATGAGCGTACGACTGCATTTGCCGTAGGTATGCTCAATCTTATATGGCGTTGCGCCATACCGGACACCGTCGCGTCCGATGTAATCCTCGTCCTTGATGATAATATCGCAGACTGTGTTATCCTTCATCAGGACACCGACCTGGATATTCTTTTTGAACTGATAATAGCGGACATGAATACCGAAAACACTGCGGTCATTGTCAAAAAGCGGAGCACCGAAGGCCTTCGTCATCTGCTCCTCAGTCACCATCTCACCGAGAAGAATCCCACGGCTGCCGAAATCCTCAGGAACAAGTCCGGCCGGCTTCTCCTTTGCCATAGCCGGCACAGCAAAAAGCATCATGCAAAGCATGAGCAGAAAAATACGTTTCATTGATAGTGTCACTCCTTTTATCTTGTACGATTATAACGCATTCGTTCCAGTTTTGCCAACGGCAAAACTACTTCTGTCAGCGTTTCCCACAGGACTAGCTTCGCGTCGCAACGAGGCAGACGACATAGGCTTACAATCTGTTTTCCATTCCCCATCTGTAGAGTTAGGGACATCTTCTGCCGAGTTATACCACATATTTTATACCGCTGAAATTTGAAAAAAGAGTGACTGCCCAAAATAAGTCTTCCCATAAAAGATGAAGCTGTGAAAAAAGCAGCAATAATGCTTTTTCACAGCTCCATCGTCTTATCGTTTTTTATTTGCTGAGGCTCTTCAGCGGAGACTCATTGAAATCATAATCTACCGTCGTCGCAACACCCTTTAAGATGTTGACCTCTTTGATGACATAATCATTCATGCCAAGAGTAAGCAGGCTGAAAGCATCCCAGTTCGGCAGATAATTCTTGAGCTTTTCCTCTGCCTTCTTCTGTGCCAGCGGCTTTTCCCAGTTGTTGAGCTGACCCGGCGCGATAATCAAAAGATAATAAGCGCCCTGCGGAAGATTCTCAAAGGAATAAGTTCCATCCTCTGCAGATTTCGTAATGAAAATAGGATACCCTTCCGGAGCGATACCGTCGTGATACCATGCATCAATGTCACTCTGCGGAATCGACTTCATGTTAATATCCATAGCGATGAGCTGCAGTGTTGCCTGTCTCACCGTGCGTCCCTTGGAGCCGCCAAGCCCCCAGGATACACCCGTGATGCTGCCGTCACGCGTGTTCACGGCCGTACCGTTGAGCCCGGAGGGCGCCAGATGCACCGTACCGGAAAGCGTTGTAGCTGCCGAAGCACTCGCCATGACCATCATGGACAGCGCAAACGCTGTCAAAGTTTTTTTCAGATTCATAATTCCCATCCCCTCAATGATTTCTCATGCAAACTGTATGTTAGTATTTCGACATTTCTGACAAAATTCCTTCTTTGAAGAAAATAAAAAACATGGGCTGTGCTAAAACAGACAACTTTCCTTCGCTTTAAGCCGGCTCTGCAGATACAGTCGGACGCGGTCGGCAGTATCTGTAAACTCCTTAACTTGAACGATTCCGTTAAACATGTTCAACAAATGCATACAAAAATGCTCTCTCACAAAAGAGAGAGCATTTTTTCAACAATATTGATGATCAAAATGTATATCCACTTCTACTCCCGGATGCGACGTAGCAAG
>NZ_CDXDFU010000188.1:0-4629 GCF_978017985.1 Schwartzia sp. (in: firmicutes)
GGACATGGGCAAGGTCATGAAAGAACTCATGCCTAAGGTCAAAGGCAAAGCTGACGGCAAAATGGTAAACAACATTGTTCGTGAATTTTTGAAGTAAGACATAAAATCTGCCGCACATCTTATGTGCGGCAGATTTTTTTATGCTATAATTAAATAATGTAAACTACTTTCGGGAGGTAAAACCATGAACAAAAAAGCAGAAGTTTTTCTGAAGTATCTCGACGAAAAGAAGATTGAAAACGTATTCGCTATCGAAGAAATGCCGAATGACGACTGGGAATCCGCTATTTTCCGTTCCAATATTGATATCAGCGGAAACAAGCTTCCGGTGGGAGTTATTCTCGACAACAGCATCTACGGAATGATTCGCGTGCTTATCGCCCCGAATGCCCGCACGGAAGAAAACGAGCTTGCCGTGCTTCGCGTAGTAAACGAGTACAACAAAAAATATAAATCCTTCAAATACTACTTTGATGACAAAGGCTCTCTGGTGCTTGATATCTGTATCCTCTCGGCAGAAGGAGAGCGTCTGGGCGACCTCATCTACGCTATGTTCGATGTTGTCATCAATCACCTTAATGAATCCTACAAAGAAGTTATGCACGCAATCTGGGCGTGAAGGAAAATTTATGGCCTTCTCCTAAAGGAGAAGGCTTTTTCTTTTTTCTTGGGTATTTCTTACGATTTTCAAGCCTTTGCAGGTAATTTCCACATTTCTGTCAGATGATACTTGTGTAAAAACAGGGAAGGAGGAGATGTCGTTGGATATTGTCGCAACCCCCTGGTTGCAGATACTTCTTTTGGCTATAGTCTTTCTGGGACTCCTGGTAGAGATAAAAACAGGCGGACTCGGCGCAGGTGCGATGTTAAGCATTGTCGCCGCAGGTGTCTTCTTTGGAAGCCACTATATGAAAGGCCTCGTTTCCATGTACCAGATTGCCATGTTCCTTGGGGGCGTACTGTGCATAATCATAGAAATGCTTACGCCTACGGTGGGACTCATAGCAGGGCTGGGTGTCGCAGCGATGCTTTACAGCGTAGTGCTTACTCTTGGCGGCGACCTTGAAGCAATCTATGCCCTTTTGGCGGCACTGGCACTTGCAGTGCTGATATTTGCCCTGCTTGTAAAACGTCTGCCCTCAAGCAGGCTTTGGAAAAAAGTCGTGCTGAGTCATGCCTCTACATCGGATCGTGGCTATGTAAGCGCGCCGTCCAAGCAGAATCTTGTGGGCAGGACAGGCGTTGCAGAGACTGACCTCAGACCGTCGGGAAGAGGGAATTTTGACGGCGTTTCGCAGGATATAGTAACAGATGGAGCCTATATCGTAAAAGGAAGCAGCATTATCGTGGCAGCCGTTGAAGGCAGCCGCGTGATAGTAAAGAAAATTTAGGAGGAAAAATTATATGGGAGCTTTACTTGGTTCAGGATTCATGATTGTCATTCTTATCATCGCGGCAGCGATATTCCTGCATTTCGTCCCGTTGGGACTCTGGGTATCGGCTATAGCCGCAAACGTCAATGTCGGCATATTCCAGCTTGTGGGTATGCGCCTTCGCCGCGTCGTACCGCAGAAAATAGTCCTGCCGCTCATCAAAGCAAACAAAGCGGGACTCACCGTGTCTGTTAATCAGCTTGAGGCACACTACCTCGCAGGCGGTAACGTTGACCGTGTCGTAGACGCCCTTATCGCGGCGCACCGCGCAGAGATTCCTCTGCCCTTTGAACGCTCTGCTGCAATCGACCTTGCAGGCCGTGACGTTCTCGAAGCAGTACAGATGAGCGTAAACCCGAAGGTTATCGAAACGCCTGTTGTATCTGCCGTTGCCAAAAACGGTATCGAGCTTAAAATAAAAGCCCGCGTTACTGTCCGCGCAAATATTGACCGCCTCGTAGGCGGCGCGGGAGAGCCTACCATCATTGCCCGCGTCGGCGAAGGCATTGTCACCACAGTCGGTTCCTCCGAAAAACATACAGACGTCCTTGAAAGCCCTGACGAAATCTCGAAAACAGTTCTTGGGAAAGGCCTTGATGCAGGAACTGCCTTTGAAATTCTCTCCATTGATATCGCGGACGTAGACGTAGGACGCAATATCGGCGCAGAGCTCATGACAGACCAGGCTGAAGCCGACAAACGCATTGCACAGGCAAAAGCGGAGGAACGCCGCGCAATGGCTGTCGCAAAAGAACAGGAAATGAAGGCATATACTCAGGAAATGGAAGCAAAGGTCGTGGAAGCCCAGTCCGAAGTACCGCATGCCATTGCGGAAGCATTCAGAAACGGCAATCTCGGTGTCATGGACTACTACAACCTTAAAAACATTCAGGCAGATACCGAAATGCGCGGGGCCATAAGCAAAGCCGGCACGCCTGACACGCCGCAGGGACCGCTGACAAAATAATGCGAGGATGTTCTTATGGACTTCTTTTATTATGTAATCATGATTGAAGATATCATCTTCGAGGCAGTAGGCTGGATATTCAGCCACCTGCCTTTAATAGCCATGCTAATCTTCATGGCTTTCATGAACTACACGCAGGAAAAAAATAAAAAGCGGAAAAAATATCCGCCCATAAAAAAGCCGCAGTCTCAGCCGAAGGCGCAGCCTGTGCCCTCGGACCCGCGAGATATCGGCTTTGAGATACCGGAGCTGAAACGTGCTCCCGAAGAAAAGCCGCAGGACGGTATCTACCGCGAACAGCAGAGCGCCGACAGCCTTGCTATAGAGGCAGAAGAGCTGGCTGACGAGCAGAACCGCTACATGAAATATCTCAAAGAAAAGACTGAGCAGGAAAAGCGCACGCGGGAAGAGGAAGAAGAAACCTACCGTACGCAGGCAAAACTCGCACCCCAAAAGCAAAAGCCACTCGTAATCCCGTCGGTTACGCCGCAGGCACTCGCCACGGGCATCATCTACGAAGAAATCCTCGGCAAGCCTAAGGCTTTGCGGGGCAGAAAACGAATGTAATCAAAATCCCAAGGATTCATAAACCATCGGTTTGAATTCTTGGGATTTTATTGTACAATTACAGAAAAAGGACATGAGCGAATAAGGAGGCAAGCATAATGAGCAAAAAAATCGGCTTTATCGGTCTCGGTGTCATGGGTGGAGCCATGGCTGAGCACCTCTTGGGAGCAGGCTTTGAGCTGACCGTATACAACCGTACAAAGAAAAAAGCGGAAGCACTTTTGGCAAAAGGCGCCAAATGGGCAGATACCCCTGCGGCCGTGGCGAAAGCTTCGGAAGTAGTCATCACTATGGTCGGCTACCCCGAAGACGTAGAGCAGGTCTACCTCGGAAAGAACGGAATTTTTGAGACCAAAAACGGCGGCTACGTAATAGACATGACCACATCAAGTCCGAAGCTCGCAAAAAAAATCTACGACGCAGCTGCGAAAAAAGGCATTGCGGCAGTAGATGCTCCCGTTTCCGGCGGCGATATCGGCGCACGCAATGCTACCCTTGTAATTATGGTGGGAGGAGACGAAAAAGCATTTAACGCCCTTGCGCCGATTTTTAACGTCCTCGGAAAGAACGTCAGATACTTCGGGGCGGCAGGCTCCGGACAGTTCGCGAAAATGTCAAATCAGATTGCCATTGCCGCAGGCATGCTGGGCGTGGCGGAATCCCTGTCCTACGCGAAAAAAGCAGGGCTCAATCCTGAGGCGGTGCTGGAAACCATCAGCGGCGGCGCTGCAGGCTCGTGGTCGCTGGCAAACCTCGGCCCACGCATGCTCAAGGGCGATACGGCGCCGGGCTTTTACATCAAGCACTTCATCAAAGACATGCGTATAGCTATCGAGAGTGCGGAGGAAATGCATCTGGAGCTTCCGGGGCTGAAGCTTGCAAAACGCCTCTACGATGAACTCTCGGCCCGCGGCATGGAAGACTGCGGCACCCAGACAATATATCAATGGTACGCGAAATAAAAAACCTTTCCCACTGCATAACAATCCACGCAAAACCGCCAAAACACGCGCTTTGGCGGTTTTTTCTATGTATAAAAATAATTCGGATTCCACAAAATAATAACTTTATTCGAAAAAAACATTTGCATAATTATACTTCGTGTGTTAGAATGTCCTTGGTTGGAGTCTGTCTCGGAGATGGTTGAGGAAACTTGGACACTCACACACGCTTCTCCGAATAGATGCTGACCACACACATTCACATCTATTTTATTCAAAGGAGGAGTTTCTTATGAAAAAAACTCTCGTATCCGCACTGACGACTGCACTCGTAGTCGGCGCTGCATCCACAACTTTTGCAGCAGCTAATCCGTTCGAGGATGTTGCTGCAGACCATTGGGCTTACGATGCTGTTGCTCAGCTCGCTGCTGACGGCGTCATCGAAGGCTATGGCGACGGCACATACCTTGGAGATCAGGAGATCAGTCGTTATGAGTAGGCTCAGATGGTTGCTCGCGGAATGGCAATGTGAGGCGTTTACGCAGATGTAAAAGAAATGTTCGACAAACTAGCTGCTGAGTTCGCTGATGAGCTGAACGCTCTTGGTGTCGGCGTTGCTGCTCTCGAGAAGAAAGTTGACAACGTAAAATGGACTGGCCGTCTGCGTTATCGTTATATCAACAAACGCGAAGAGAACAAAGCGAACGACAAACACAAGAAC
>NZ_CDXDFU010000189.1:0-8695 GCF_978017985.1 Schwartzia sp. (in: firmicutes)
AACAGTCGGGGTTTCCTTGCTTGTTGCTGCAAGATACCAGCCTGCAGCAGTCTCCGTTGCATCCGCAGGACGGAATACATTCACATTCGGGGTAGCACGCAGCATAGCAAGCTGTTCAATCGGCTCATGTGTAGGTCCGTCTTCTCCGACACCGATGCTGTCATGAGTCAGTACATAAGTAACAGGCAGCTTCATGAGGGCAGCGAGGCGAAGCATCGGCTTCGTATAATCACTGAAAACAAAGAACGTTGCAATATACGGACGAAGTCCTCCGTGCAGCTGAATTCCGTTTGCCATAGCAGCCATTGCAAGCTCACGAACGCCGAAATGCAGATTGCGTCCCGCATAATTCTCCTTGCTGAAGTCACCGGCACCATCCATATTGGTTTTGTTCGACGGTGCAAGGTCAGCACTGCCTCCGAAGAGCTGCGGCATGATATCCTTCAGACGGTTAATCATCTTTCCGGACAGGCTGCGTGTTGCAGCAGCTTTATCCTCGTATGCCCAGAACTCTTCATTATTGAGCAGAGCATCAGCATCAACAGGAGCATGGTAAACATCCCACTGTTTTTTAAGCTCAGGATATTTCTCAGCGTATGCCTTGAAAAGCGCATTCCATTTCTCTTCAGCAGCTTCTCCCTCTTTTGCGAGTGCCGTGAAGTTGTCGTAAATCTCCTGAGGAACAGCAAATGCTTCCTGCGTAGGCCAGCCGAGATTTTCCTTCAGCGCCTTTACATTATCTTCGCCCAGCGGCTCGCCGTGAGCGCTTGCTTTGCCCTGCTTTGCCGGGCAGCCGTAGCCAATCTGTGTCTTGACCGTAATGAAGGACGGACGGGTTTTATCAGCCTTTGCAACCTCAATTGCCTTGCCGATTGCGTCAAGGTCTGTTCCGTCTTCAACAGTAATAGTCTGGAAACCGAAAGCTTCCATACGCTTCTGAACATTTTCCGTGAATGCGATATCTGTACCGCCCTCAATGGAAATATTGTTGCTGTCGTACAAAACGATGAGTTTGGAAAGTCCGAGTGTTCCTGCAAGTGAGAATGCCTCCGAGGAAATACCCTCCATCATGCATCCGTCGCCGCCAAGTACAAATGTATAGTGGTCAACAATCGGGAATTCCGGCTTGTTGAACGTTGCTGCGAGATGAGCTTCTGCCATTGCCATACCAACTGCCATGCCCATGCCTGCACCGAGCGGACCTGTTGTTGCTTCGACGCCAACCGTATGGCCATATTCCGGATGCCCCGGTGTCAGAGACCCGTCCTGACGGAAATTTTTCAAATCATCAAGGCTCAATCCGTATCCAAAGAGATGAAGCAGGGAATAAAGAAGCATAGATCCATGACCGCCTGAAAGAATAAAACGGTCGCGGTTGTCCCATTTCGGATTTTTCGGATTGTGGTTCATGTGATGAGCCCAAAGCTCATACGCCATAGGCGCGCTTCCAAGCGGAAGGCCCGGATGTCCGGAATTAGCTTTCTGGATTGCATCCGCAGAAAGTACACGGATTGCATTTACACTCATCGTTTCAAGGTTTTTCATTCTGGTATATTCTCTCCTATCTTACTTATCTTGCTGCAATAACATCAATTTCAACCATGGCATTTTTCGGAAGCTTGCTTACTTCTACGCAAACCCTCGCCGGGCAGTTTTTCTCAAAGTATCTTTCGTAGATAGCATTTACCATACCGAAATTAGCCATGTCGGTAATGTAGACTGTCGTTTTCACGACATCCTCGAGCGTTGCGCCTGCTGCCTCAAGAATAGCCTTGAGATTTTCAAGTACGCGTGCTGTCTGTACCTCAATATTGCCCTCTACGAGCTCTCCAGATTCAGGAATCAAAGGAATCTGTCCCGAAACATAGAGCATACCGTTTGCTTCAACCGCCTGCGAATAAGGTCCGATTGCCTGAGGTGCCTTATCCGTTGCAATGATTTTTTTCATAGAAATAAATCCCCTTCCAAAGATAAATTGTGTATTTAAAAGATTATTTCCTCTTCATCCAATCGGGGCGAAGATTAGCCGCCTCATTCAGATATACGTGGCGAATTTCGTCAGGTGCCTTATCTGTATCCACAAGCAAAAGCGCACGGATACAGAGAGGAATTCCTCCCTGCACAGATACCTGGCGTGTATCAAAAAGCGGAACCCAGTCGAATCCCGGAATCTGACGTGCTCCCGTAGCAGGATAAGCTGCAGTAATATCTTCGGTAGCACTCAAAATGCAAGCGCCGATATCATCAGGCTTTACACCGTTATGACGGCACATTTCAGTAACCATCCAGCGAACTGCCGCAAAAATTTCTGCTTCAGTATCGTTTTTTATAGTTATTGCACCGCGAATTCCACGCATTTTATTTTCCTCCTCAATAGCCTCTTATTATATTCCATAACAGCCTGCCGCAAAGCACTATGGCTGCTAAATATCCAAACACACCCAACAGCGGAATCTCCATAATTTTAGGTGTCATCTGTGTCGTGCAGATAATTGACGACCCCAAAAGCAATGCTGCACTGATGATACAGATAATAAGCTTATTAATCATCTGGTCAATACGGCGGAGAGGTTCTTCCGCACCGGTCAGTTCAAGATTAACCTTTGTCTGACCGCTCATGGTCATCTTCAGTATATCAGAAATCTGCTCCGGAAGAAGCATTGTTTTCTTAAGCAAAACATAACTGTCACGCTTAAGCTTATCCCATTCTGCACGCCAGTTAATATTCTTGCGGAAATTAAGTTCAAGACTTTGTGCAAATATCTCTACAAAACTGACACGCGGACAGCAGTGCCTCATGACACCTTCTATAGTAAGCACTCCGCGGGCGAACATCGAAAGACCCGGCCCGATACCTATGTGGTGTGACTTGAGTACATTCATAATCTGTCTGGTCAGCACACCCATCTCGAGCGAAGCAAAATCCATATTCTGATATTTATCCATAAGGAGATCAATATCCTCATAGAGCTGCGTATGATTGATTTTCCCATGAGGCATTCCAAGAGCAAGAACAGCCGTCTTCATCTCGTAGGTATCCTGATTCGCAAGGGCAAATACTGCCTTTCGCAGTGCCGCACGGTCCTGCGTGGAAAGACGTCCCATCATACCAAGATCAAGCCAAACTATCTTACCGTTTCGTATCCATATATTCCCCGGATGCGGGTCGGCATGAAAATATCCGTCTTCAACCATTTGCTTGACATAATTTTCTCCCAGCCTTCTTCCAAGCTGATCCATATCAAAGCCCTTTTCCCGGAGCTTTTCCATGTCATCAATACGGATACCGTCTATATACTCCATGACGAGAATTCGTGCAGTCGTAAGATTGTGGTAGACCTTAGGACATTCGACATTCTTCTCGGAAGAGTTCATCTGGCGAAATTCTTCAAGATGCCCTGCTTCCATGAGGAAGTCCATTTCCTGCTTTGCAATCATCCACATTTCATCAAGCACAAGACTGAAATCTATCAGTTCTTTTCCACCCGCTACCTGCAGCAGCTTGGCAGCACGCTTCAGAAGAACTATATCCTGTGACATGATATCATAAATTCCGGGCCTTTGTACCTTCAGAACCACGCGTTCCCCGCTTTTAAGGACAGCACGGTGTACCTGAGCGATAGAAGCGGAGCCCAGGGCCTCTTCACTAATTGATGAAAAAATCTGAGGCCAGCGGCAGTGGTATTCATTCTCCACGATTTCCTTTATTGTCTCAAACGGCAGAGGCTTTACACTCATCTGCAGCTTTGCGAGCTCGTCGCAGTATTCCTGCGGAAGGAAGTCGGGGCGCATACTCATTATCTGCCCGAACTTTACAAATGTTGGCCCAAGATCCTCAAGAATCTGACGGATTTTTTCCGGTGTAATACCATGAAGAAGATCCCGCCGCCGCAGCACATCTATCATCTCGCGAAAGCGTCCCGACGGATTCTTTCCAAGCCCAATATTTCCTTTTTGCTGCATCAGCTTCTCCAACATGAATCAGACCCTCTTCCTATCAAGGTTCCTGCAGAATCTGATGAAACATACTCATGATACTCTGACCATAAGTATATCCCGGTACGGCCCAACGGCCGTTCAAATCGGTCCATGTAGCCAGCGTCTGGTGTCCATACATATCACGCACCAGTTCATATCGCGGATCAACGACCTCTTCCGCCGGCTTTTTTGTAGACGCATACGCCAACAGATGCTGTATATGCGCGCGAACACCAATCTGCGCCGATGGGAAATACATTCCCTTGACAGCAGCGCTCGTTGTTCCCAGCCCGCAATAGTTATTCTGGTCAGGGGTAACAGTCCCTCCATAACGGAAGAATCCTGTTTCCTTCAATGCCTGCGCAAAGGCCACATCAGGACGTACCCCCTCGCGTTCGCCTTCTTCATAATAATAAGCAACAAGATCCTCAGGTGTAACCGTAATATTCGGATACGGATTATTGCTTAAAAGATACTCCACACACTGCTCCTGAGTAGCCATAGGCTGCCCCAGTATTTCCTCATTGGTAAAATCCACCGGTGCCAATGCACCAAACACTTTATGCGGTTTTTCCTGCTGCTCCGGATGGAGAATAGAATTGATACGGTCTTTAAAACTCCGTTTCTCTGTCGAAACCGCAGTTGAATTATGCTGGTCAGTCGTTACCTTCGTATCCGCCTTTGCATCATAAACTCCATGACGTGCCTCTGCTCCTGACGGCAGAACTGTAAGCGCCATACCCAGCAGCAAAAGTGCAGCCGTGCGTTTCGTGATAACCTTCATCCAATCTTCCCTTTCTTGTACGGCCTGATTTCTATCAAGAGAAAGCAAGCTGTATGATAAACATAACGGCCAAAAGATACATCAGCGGATGCACCTCACGCCATTTTCCTGAAAGTGTCTTTAACAAAGCATATAATATAAAACCAATACCCACACCATTAGCAATACTGTAAGTCATCGGCATCAAAATCGCCGTAAAGAAAGCCGGGAATGACTCAGTTGAATCAAGCCAGTCTATATCTCTCAGGCTGTCCATCATAAAAGCACCGACCAAAATCAATGCCGGGGCAGAAATAGCCGCAACTGCCGAAATAGACTTTGCCAGCGGCTCGCAGAAAACAAGGAGCAAGAAAAGCGCAGCCGTCACAACAGACGCAAATCCCGTGCGTCCGCCGGCCGCAACACCGGTTCCCGACTCAACATAAGCGCTTGTCGGTCCCGTTCCCACAAAAGCACCTATAAAGCTTCCGATGGAATCCGCCAGAAGAGCGCTCTGTAAATTTGGGAATTTACCATCGCGAATTATGCCTGCCTGTCTTCCGACACCAAGCATTGTTCCCGTCGTGTCAAAAAGTGTCACGAGCAATAGCGTAAATACGACCATAGGAAACACCGTTACCGAATCAAAACGCAGACCCATAAAAGTCTGATTTAATCCGGACGGAAGCGCGAACGGCGTTGCCGGTAGCTCCAGGAATCCTTGTGCATAAGCAACAACAGCTGTAAAAATCATACCAAGAAATATAGCGCTGTTAATTCGCATAACCATGAGTCCCATCGTTACAACAAGTCCCAGCACCGTAAGATATGCCGTAGGATCGGAAAAACTTCCCAGCGTAACCAGCGTTGCCGGTGACGGCATAACAAGATGTCCGTTTACAAGACCGATCAGAGCTATAAAAAGCCCTATGCCTGCTCCCATCGCAGCCTTCAATGACTCCGGAATAGAATCGATAAGCATCTGTCTGAATCTCGACACCGACAATGCAATAAAAATCGCCGAGGCTGTGCAGGCAAGACCTAAAGCATCCTGCCAAGGTACGCCCTGAGAAATGATGACCGTATACGCAAGATACGCATTGATACCTATACCGGGGGCAATCGCTATCGGATAATTAGCAACGATTCCCATTATAAGCGTAGCAATCATCGTTGCGATTATCGTCGCAAGATAGACACCGCCAAAATCCATTCCACCCTGACTGTAGGTGGTTGAATTTACAATAACAATATACATCATGGACAGAAATGTCGTCACACCTGCGATAATCTCCGTCCTAAAATTAGTTCCCCGTTCCTCAAATGCAAACCATTTTTCCAATTTAATCATTTATTCAATCCGCCTCATTTCCTTATGTGCAGAAGCCATTCCTTTTTATTTTACCACGATGCACTCGCTATGCCAACCACAGCAGAGAAATCATGCAATAAATTCGTAAACAGAAAAACCCGCCGGCATAAGCCGACGGGCTGTATATTCGAAATCGATATTAACGTTTCGAGAACTGGCTTGCTTTGCGAGCTTTTTTGAGACCGTATTTGCGGCGCTCTTTTTCACGCGGATCGCGTGTAAGGAAACCAGCTTTTTTCAGAGCCGGACGAAGTTCACCGTCGAGCTCGAGAAGAGCACGGGAAATGCCATGGCGGATTGCGCCTGCCTGGCCGGATGCACCGCCGCCTGCAACGCGTGCAACGACGTCGTATTTATCCGTCATCTCCGTCAGAACGAGCGGCTGACGAACGATGAGTTCGAGTGTCTTAAGACCGAAATATTCTTCCATATCACGGCCGTTGATGATTACTTTGCCTTCACCTGGAACCAGGCGAACTCTGGCAACCGAAGTTTTTCTGCGGCCTGTGCCGTAGTAGCTGACTAATGCCATAAAAATTGTTCCTCCTCTTCCAGTCTTAGTTCAGTTTAAGCTCTTCCGGCTTCTGTGCAGCATGCGGATGCTCTGCACCTGCATAGACGTTGAGCTTGCGATACATCTGAGCGCCGAGGTGGTTCTTCGGAAGCATGCCTTTAACAGCAAGCTCGATAACGCGAGTCGGCATCTTCTCCATCATCTGTCCTGCCGGCGTGAAAGTCGTGCCGCCCGTGTAACCGGAATGACGGAAATAAATCTTCTTCGTAAGTTTCTTGCCCGTGAATACGGCTTTGTCCGCATTGATGACAATAACAAAATCACCAGTATCAACATGCGGTGTGAATGTCGGTTTATGTTTGCCGCGAAGTACTTTTGCAACTTCAGCAGCGAGTCTGCCTACCGTCTGGCCAGCTGCGTCTACAACGTACCATTTACGCTCAACGTTTGCTGCGTTTGCCATGAAGGTCGTCTTCATGCACATTCCCTCCTAATAAATTTCAATCAACAAAATTCATTGGAAACCGCCTTGTCCTCGCCTCCGGGGCTTATGGAAACTTAGACTGCAGTCTCATACCCAAATATTTTATTAAATAATATGCTCAAAGTCAAGGGGTATTTTAATTATTCCTGTAATCCTCTGCCAACTTTTTGAATACAGGCAGCGAACGTTCAATAGTCTCCGTTTTTATGCAGTATGCTGCGCGGAAATATCCCGGACATCCAAAATCCGTTCCCGGAACAAGGAGCAAATCATATTTTTTCGCACGTTCACAGAAAGCATAATCATCTTCCTCAAGACATTTCGGGAAAAGATAAAATGCGCCCTGAGGCTTCAGACATGTAAATCCGGCATCTATAAGTCCCTGATACAACAGCTTACCGTTTTTCTCATAGGTGGAAATATCTGACGGCATCCCTGCGCAGCGTGCTACAACAAGCTGGAACAGCGATGGAGCATTTACATGCGTAAGTATACGCCCGGCACCCGCAATAGCTCCATACACTTTACCAAAATCAGCAACGGTATCCGGAACAACTATGTATCCGATACGTTCTCCCGGAAGTGAAAAAGACTTGCTGTACGAGTAGCAGACAATCGTATCATCATAGTACTTAGTAAGATACGGAACCTCAATTCCGTCATAAGCTATTTCTCTGTACGGTTCATCTGAAATCAGGAAAATCGGATGTCCGTATTCCTTTTCCTTTGTACGCAAAAGATCCGTCAGCCTATTAATCGTCTCAACCGAATAAACAACTCCGCTTGGATTGTTCGGAGAATTAACAATAACGGCTTTAGTCTTTGGATTGATAAGCTTTTCAAAAGCACCAAAATCAATCTGAAAATCCTCCGTGCGGGCAGGAGTTACGACAAGCTTTGCTCCTGTAGACTCAACAAAGCAACGATACTCAGGAAAAAATGGAGCAAAAGTCAAAAACTCATCCCCCGGCTCTGATAAGGCCTTGAATGTAATGGTAATCGCGGCAGCAGCACCCGATGTCATGAACAGATTCTTTCCCGAAAAAGAAGTCCCCTGCCTGTCATTGATGCTTTTTGCAAGAACCTCACGCACCTCTGCGTTTCCCGGTGCAATTGTATAGCCATGAACAGCTACAGGATCTGTTTCATTTACAATATCAATAATAGCCTTCTTTATAAATTCAGGCGAAGGAACATTCGGATTGCCAAGGCTGAAATCATAAATATTTTCCTCACCAACCTCTGCCGCACGTTTACGCCCGTATTCAAAAATCGTACGAATAGTAGACTTCTTTGTTCCTAATTCATACATCTGTTCAGATACCATAACAACCCGCTCCCTTAACTTAGTAATCAATGTCAACAGAATGATTCTAGCATAGAATAAAACACAAGTCCATTCTTGAAATACATGTATTACATTTAATGCATTGTTTTTAGACATCAAAAAACCCGGACACAGTCCGGGTCAGGATTTCACTGGCGGAGTGGGAGGGATTTGAACCCTCGCTGCGCTTGCGCACACTAACGATTTAGCAAACCGTCCTCTTCAGCCACTTGAGTACCACTCCAGCTTACCAAAAA
>NZ_CDXDFU010000190.1:0-7538 GCF_978017985.1 Schwartzia sp. (in: firmicutes)
AGATAGGCGAGCGATCCATCCTCTCATCGAGTACCAGCTACACCCATATCGCGCAGGTCAATGACGCGCTCCCGTCTCCGGTGGTCTGGATGTCCATGAACACGCCCTATGAGAATCCTTTCGTTCCCTTCGCCGTATCGGAGGTGCCGGAGGAATACCGCGCGCTTCGCGATACCTACGATTCCGCGAAGATGTACTGGACCTCCAATGAAGTCATGGCGCTGACACAGGGCTATTTCAACATTATGTCGCCTGTTGTCAGGGAGGCGGTGGAGCGGTCTGAGGCAAATTCCGTGCGTCTGATTAACGCCTCCTCGGGTTTCTCGAAGGAACAATTCGCTGATGCTCTGCGCGGCAACGCGCTGAAAATCTTTGAAGACTGGAAAGAACTTTCAAGGCGGCTCATGATGAAGTTTAATGCCGCTGCGGGTGTGAAGTACGAACGTCTGCCGGCTGCCGATACGCCGAAGAAATATTGACGGTCAGGAAAGCCGCTTTGCGGAGCATTACACGCTGTCGAATACAAAGGCATGATAGACTGGAAAGTGCAGATATTAAAAAATGTGCGGACATTTAGTTGTTCGCACATTTTTTTATGTTCGCCCGGGTAAAACGCTGACAGAGGAATATTTGCCTTTGCAAAACTTGAATAAATGCGTTATAAATACGAAAATACTTTATTTGTCAGATTCTTTATAATAGAATAAGAAAGTGTGAAAATTAACAAGCGGGGGAAATGCTTATGAAATTGGGGAATCAGAAGGGTTTCACGCTGTTGGAGCTCCTAATCGTTATGTCTATCGCAGGTGTGCTGGCAATGGTCGCAGTACCCAGATTTACAGGGGCGGTGGCGTTGGCAAACACTACTAAAGTTCAGTCTGACCTTAATGTGCTGAATTCCGCAATTGTCTTGTATGAAGCGGAGCATGGTTCGTATCCCTCCAATCTTACAACAGATTTGAAGGAATATATTCAGGATGCTGAAAACCTCAAACCCCCAAAGGGAAAATGTCTTCTGCGGACCGGTGAAACAATAGAGATAGCTTCGGGTGATACTTATTCGCTTTCGACAGATAAAACTCAGGCTATTTGCAAAGAGCATAGCATTACTGATTTTGGACGCAAGGATAAATGAGTGAGCCGGAAATAAAGCTAACCTTTCCATTGTTTTTCCGCAATCTCATTTGGATATTGCTGTTTACGGCAATGGGGATTTTATGGGCTCTGTATAGTGAAGGAATATCCGCCCGTATGCTGCATGGCTGTGTGCTTGCATTTTTTCTGAGCGGGATAGCAGTGCTGGATTATCGGTACGGTCTTATTTTCGATAGATGGCTTGCCGTGATGCTTTTATGTGTTATTTCATTCAGGCTGTTTTTCGGAGAGGGCGAATGGCTGCCTGCGCTCATCTCGGCAGCAGGTTTTTCGGGACTGCTGCTTTTTCTTCGCTCAGTTTCTCATGGCGGAATGGGCGGAGGAGATATTAAACTGGCTTTCGTGCTTGGCCTGTGGCTTTCATGGCCCGGTGTTTTTGTGGGAGCAGTTGTTTCTTTTTGGATTGGTGGATTGGCGGCATTGTTTCTTTTGATGAAAAAGAAACAGACCATGAAGGCGCAAATACCTTTCGGACCATTTCTGGCTTTGGGGGCATGGATTGCTTTTTTGTACGGAAATAAAGCATGGGCATGGTTACAGGGGTTTTGACATGAAACAAAAGGGCTTTTCTCTGCTTGAGGTTTTACTGGTCATGGCCATTCTTTCTTTGGCTGCAACGGCTGCAGTTCCCGTTTTTACTGCGATTTCAGACCGTCTGCTTTTGCAGCGGGAGGCAGCCCTTTTAGTCTCTGAGCTCAGATATTTAAGGGAGCTTTCCATGGATTATCCGTCGCAAAGTACCCGTTTTGTTGATGTTCAGTCAGATACCTATCCGGCACTCAAGGGCGGAGGCAGTGAATACTATATTTATCTGAACATGAGCAAATATGAGAGGCACAGACTTCCGAACGGCATGAATATCAGCGGAGACATTAAGCATGTTCGCTTCGGGGTCCTGGGTACGGCGAACCCGGTTACTCTGACGCTTGATTTACACGGACAGAGTAAGTACGTCATTATAGATGTTGAGGGGCGTATCCGCGTATCGGATAAACCTCCGGAGGGGTAAATGCAAAAAGGATTTTTGCTCATAGAAACAGTGGTAGTAGGATTATTGCTGGTAACGGCGTCTCTTGTGTGCGTTTCATATGGTATGCTGAACCGCCAGCGTGAGGAGTCTGAGGCTTCCCATGCGGCGGTTTATCTTGCCCGTGAGCAGATAGCGAGAATTTCTTCCGATGCAGAGCATTACCGCGGGTACACGGGAGATATATCATGGCTTGGAACCGCCGGACCGGATATAAAAAATCTTAACGGAAGAGTATACGAGGTCTATACTGCGATGAAGCCCGCAGATGAGGGGAACTCTCTTCGGGAAGTGACGGTGCGCGTGCGGTGGAGCTGTGCCGGGCGTATACGGGAGGAAAAATTCAGGAAGCTGGTGAACTGCGGTGGATGACAGGAAAAGCTGGTGGCGGCAGGAAGATGGATTCAGCCTGATGGAGCTGTCCGTATCCCTGCCGCTTTTTGCTGTGCTGCTGCTTTCTATGGCTGTACTTTTCGGATGGGGAATAAAATCATATTTTTACATGGTGAGTGACTGGCAGCTTCAAAGGGACGTTCAGTATTCCATGAAAAGAATTTCCTCGGATATTATGTATGCAAACCGCGTGGAATACGGCAGCGGATACATAAATATAACAGGAAAAACCGACACAAATCTAAGTACGTCCGTCAGATATGAGCTTACACGTGAAAACTTCCCGAGAATACGTCGAAACAACCAGCCTTTGACAGGAGAGAGTACTTTGGGCGCGGTGGAGATTGAACAGATGGATTTTGAAATGGCAGGGCCATCTGCGGTATATATACATATCCGCGGAAAAAACAGGCTGACAGGACACTCATACGAGCTGCGTTCGGCGGAATATATGCTTCAGAAGCAGGGAGGCTCCTGATGGGAAATCAAAAGGGCTTTGCATCATTGTTCGGTATTTGTGTGTTAGCTGTTTTCTCAATGCTGGCGATGGCTGCATACACAATGGTTCATAGAGAGATGAAGGAAACAGCGCATTTTATGTCGGTGGCAGCAATGCAGCTTGAAGCGCAAAACGGTATCCTTGCGGCAGAGGCTGTGCTGAAGGGCCATCCCGAAACGGCAGAGAAATTAACATCAAACCGTTCAAGCAGAATATGGTCAGGCAAGGATAATGCTAGCGGATTATCCTGTGTGGTTTATGCGCGCAGGCAGGGAGAAAGGATATATCTTATGGCTGAAAGCGGAAATGGGAAAGAAAAGACAAGGATTTACGCACAAGCCGTAAAAAGAGATACACAGGGATATAAGATTGAACGTTGGGGAGCGTTGCAATGAAGTCGTTTTTTCGGTCAGAGGTCAAAAGCTGTATAGGTGTATTTTTGCAGCAGGACGCAGTGTACTATTCCTTCATGAGCCGGGGTGAAAATAATAGCCTCCACATGCTGCACACAGACTCCTGCAGGCTGTTTTTGGAGGAAAAAGAAGAATATCCGACGCGATTTAAGCATATAGAACAGTTTGCGGAGGAGCTGGCTGTACGCTGCACGGAAAACGGCATAAAAGAAAAGAGGGCAGTGCTCTGTATTCCGGCATCCATGATATTTTCCTATCAAAAGAAGTTTCCGGTGCTTACGGAAAAAGAGCTTTCAAGCGCGATGCATTGGGAAATAGAGGCAAACACCCCTTTTGCGGCACATGTCTACACATATCGCAGACAGGAGGAAAATATCTATTCCATCGGCATTCTTGAGCAGTCATTTATGGAGGAAATATATTCTGCCTTCAGTGGCAATGGATTTAATATAGCCGCTATTGTTGGGGAGGCAGAATTTCTGCCTGAAGAACAGGGGCAGGATATGATTTGGTCCGGTGAAACGGTTTCCCTTCCGGCATTTTTCAGCTGGGAGAAAATGGGAGAAGAAAAAGAACTGCTTCAGCAGGCGTTCTATGCGGCATGGAGAGTTATCCGCGGTCTGCCTGAAAATGAGAACTTTCTTCCGCGGGACAGACAGGAAGGTGCATGGGACTGGAGAAAAACCGCCGCATGCGCGATACTTCCGTTTTTTGCTGCAGCTGCGGTTTTGTACGGAATGGGTGAATGGAAGCTCAGCCGTATAGAAAAAGAAAAGAAAGCCGTCCGTCAGGAATTGATGCTTCGGGCAGACGAACAGGAAATTCATCAGGATTTTATAAAGAAGAAAAAGGATATAAAGTCGTCTTATGCGTTGTTGAAGGAACTGAGAGATAAAAGGATATCCTGGTACGCGGTTTTTACATGCCTGGGAGCAAGGACGCTGCCTGGAGTCACATTGGATGGAATAGAGACTGACGATAACAATAAAATCCGTATCAAAGGAAATGCAGAAAGCTATGAAGCAGTATCCGAATACATCAATATGTGGACAGAGAGTCCCGTGATAATAAAGGAAAGTCCGAAGCTTGAAACAGTAGAAGCAGGCAAGGACGGGAGTATCAGGTTTTCGTTGACAATGAAATTTTAGAAAGGGATTTTATGACACTGACACGGGGAATGAAAAAGCTTGTCGCGGCGCTTTGTATAGCTGCCGCAGCGATGGCAGTATTTATATTATTTCTGTATCCGGGACAGGAGGAAGAAATTGCTTCAGCAGAAAGAGAACTTAACATGCTGAGACAGCAGAAAAAGCAGCTGGAGCGTTTTGCAGCAGCGCATGCACACGCTGCTGATGATGTTAGGAGACTTGAAAAGCAGGAAAAGACTGCTGATAAATTGCTTCCAAAGCAGATTAATTCAGCGGAATTTTTGACCTCGCTGCAGCAATGGAGCCGAAAGAGCGGTATAAAGATAGAAAAAATTCTTCCGGGAGAAGAAAAAACATACGAAGCCTATAGAGAGCAGCAGATAGTAGTGACGGGGAAAGGCACATATTTTGAGTGGCTGGATTTTCTATATCTTATGGAACAGGACGGAAGGTTTATTGATATCCGTGAGGTGCATGGCAAAGCAGATAAAACAGGGGTGTTTGAGGCTGCAGTCACGGTATTTATTTTCGCTGCTGCATCGTAAAACGTTTTGTTATAAATGAACAAATAGTTGTTCTGTTCGTAAAATAATGATATCATTTATTTAGAGAAAATTGGGATAATTTCATCATAATATAGGATAAAAGCCCCTTTTTGGTTTTTAGGGCAAAAAGGAAGAAAGTCCTATATTGTCGTTTGGCTTTAGATGTTGAGTATTATTACTGAGAGTTTTGTACGGTTTATCGGCTTTTATGAGTCGCGGGCTTGCTTTTTTGGTATAATGTGATATATGTAATTGTTTTTGTATAGCATTCACAAAATTTAAATTGGGATGATTTGCATGAAGTGCATTATATGCCGCAAGGATTTTGATGGAAAAAATGTTATAGAAAGTGATGAGCATGTATTTCCGGGCCCTACCGGCGGATATTATCACGTATATAATGTGTGCAGAAGCTGCAACAACAGGCTGGAAAGAATTGCTGATGTGCATCTCACAGACAGTAATTTAATGAAGCTCTGCCGTTATATCCATAAAATCAGGGGCAAAAAAAGCAGACTGCCTGATTTGCTTGACAGCAGATATAAAAATGCTATGCAAAGCGGACTTGTAAAGGTCAATCTGACTGTAGACGAGGCCGGTGAACTGGATTACAGGCTGATAAATTATGTCGATTTGGACCAGGACAAGGGCTTAAGCGCAGTAATCAGCGACATACGGAATGCGAAAGCAGAAAAGGAAAAAGCAGAAGCCGCCGCTGAAGAATCCATGGGTGCAGCTTCGTCCGGAACAGGGCGCGATAATGAAATTGATACAAAGAAATATCTGCTTGGATTTTTGAAAATCGCATACGAGTTTGCCTGTGATGAAGTTCCATCATATTTTGATGATGAAGAAGCCGCTTCAATAGCCGGGATATTGTCGTCGGGGAAGATAACCGTCAGCGATGCCAAGAAAATCTTTGCTGCCAACGGCATAAACAAGAAGGCAACGGAATGCATGAGCTTCCTGGGAACCACAAAAAACAAAACCCATTATATCGTGCTGGTATCAGGCAGAACCATAGGCCTGCAGTGTTACATGGTACTCTTTAATACGTTTTATATCGGAGTGAGATTGTCATCTGAGTATTATCCCATAAAGGATGAGATGATCATCGGAATCAATGACATTGAGCGTCACAGCTTCTTCCGTTACAGTGTATATGATTATTTCGGAAGAACCTTCCTGAACACCGAGGTCACGATTTTTACCGAGAAAAATCAGCAGGTTGATTATTACAGAGAAAATAATAAAATCCCTGTTTTTTACAGCTCCGGAGATAAGGCGTATGAGGATATCATGATGATACCCATAAAGCGTGTAAAATACCGCGATTTAGCAGAGCCTAAAATCGGATTTGTGAGCAAGGTAATAATGCCGGGCAGACTGTTTTATGTCAAGGACAGTGCAGGAGAGCTGAAGCTCATAAGGTATTATTACCACAAACTGGCCTTCAGCAAACATGATGAACTGGAAAAAATTATCGAATGAGTCAAAGCATCTTGCACATTATGCATGATGCTTTGTTTTTTATCGCAATATATTTCCGTCTAAGATTTTTAACAGAGAAAATTTTTTGGAGTCAGGTTTACATTTTTGCACATGTTTTTCAAAGATTGTTTGCGTTATTGCACAGGATAGATTAAACTGTTTTGTAAAGCATTTGCAGATAATGGAGGAATCAGGATGGGAACGCTTCGTTTCATGACGGCGGGAGAATCACACGGACCGCGTCTTACCGCAATTTTGGAAGGAATACCTGCAGGACTGAAGCTCTGCGGGGAGGAAATAAATAAAGATCTCGCACGCAGGCAGCAGGGCTACGGCCGCGGCGGAAGAATGAAGATAGAAACAGACCGCGCGGATATTCTTTCCGGAGTCCGTTTCGGAGAGACACTTGGCGGACCGGTGACTCTTTCTGTCACTAACAAAGATTGGACTAATTGGACCGACCGTATGGCGGCTTTCGGTGAACCGGCCGGCGAAAAGGTTACGGCCGCACGCCCGGGGCATGCGGATTATGTGGGAATACAGAAATATGACAGACAGGATATCCGTGATATTCTGGAGCGTTCCAGCGCCCGCGAGACAGCTATGCGTGTAGCTGTCGGCGGCGTATGCAAAGCTTTCCTCAAAGCATGCGGAATAGAGGTAGTATCTCACGTTGTAGAAATCGGCGGAGTAAAGGCCGATGAAAGCAAAATTGACCGCAGCAAGATAGGCAGCGGAAGCTCCGACCTGAACTGCTTTGACGCTGAGGCAGAAGAAAAAATGAAGGAACGTATCCGTGAGGCAAAGGAAGCAGGAGATACGCTGGGCGGTGTGTTCGAGGTTATTGTGCGAGGGGTGCCTATCGGA
>NZ_CDXDFU010000191.1:0-10398 GCF_978017985.1 Schwartzia sp. (in: firmicutes)
GAAACATTTGCATTATATATTAAAGCAAAGTACAAAGGATGCATTGCTCAGCTGGTTTGCAGTAGGAGATTATAAGAAGCGCGCCAATGTGGTAGGAGGACGTGAGACAGCAAAGCCTTCGGAGGTTCACGACCGCATGAAGAAGCTGCTTGACGTGTATAACGATATAGAGGATGTATCCTTTGAGGATATAGTAGCTTTTCATGCCGAGTTTGAATCAATTCATCCATTTCAGGATGGTAATGGAAGAGTCGGCAGGCTTATAGCATTAAAGGAATGCCTGAGACATAATGTTATACCTTTTGTCATTGAGGACAGTAAGAAAGGCTTCTATTACAGAGGACTGTCGGAATGGAGAAAAGAAAAGGGCTGGCTTCTCGATACATGCCGTGACGGACAGGATGCATTTATAAAGCTTCTGGATATGCTTGATATACCGCATGAATAAAAGTGAACAGGACCAAGCAAAAGCGTAGTTGATGAGACAATCATCAACTACGCTTATTATTTTATTTATACGATATAGCTATACGTTTTTCTGCAACGATAAACATTATTTTTCAAAACAAATTGTATACAAAATATAAAGCTGGGTTTTCTCAAAATGGAATCATGTCTTTGTGTCGTGTGCAAATCTCTTGTATACAAAAAACGGCTTAATAAAATTAAGCTAAAGTGTCTAAAAATTGTGAAGAATGAAGTTTAGGAGACAAAAAAGTTAAGTATAACAGAATACGTATATTTTCGTTGTTATTTATACTGCAGGGGTATATAATGCGAAACATAGACAGGCAATGGCGCCTGCAGGGCAAGCGCCTAGCCTGTTTTCATTTTGGCAGTATCTCATTGATGGCAGGACCACGATGTTCGATTACCGTAGAAAAGACAATCTGCGTTTTGGTTTTGCCGAACTTCTGCAGCTCGTTGAGGAAGGCATCCAGCTTTTCCGTACTGGGAAAGACCGCTTCGAGCAGCATGGAGTAATCACCTGTAACAAAGTTGCACCCGATGACGCAGCTTTGATTGCGGATGAACGGGTAGAAAGTGTCTTTATCCATCTGATGCACTTCCAGATTAATGAAAGCTTTAATATGGAAGCCGAATTTTTTGTTATCGACTATCGCGTGAAAGCCGGTAATGTACTGCGCGTCTATCAGCCGCTGTATGCGCGCTGAGACGGCGGGGGAGGAAAGAAAAACCTGACGGGCGATTTCCTTCAACGGGGTTCGGGCATCCTGCTGGAGAATCTCGATGATTTTGTAGTCGATATGATCCGGCTGGTCGCTTTTCATGAATATCCCTTCTTAACAGTGGAGTGAGACATAGCATACCTTCAAAATCTTAATTAAATTAAGCTGGACACTTAAAGTAAAGATACTACTACGCTATATCACTTAAGATTATAACACAAGATGGATGTCAGATAACAGTAAAGAGGGGGATCTAGTATGGAGAGCATTGAGAACATTATCCTTAGGCATTCGAAACGCGGAATGCTTAAGCTCAAGGAACACATGGATGAGTCGTACTGCGAGCTGGCGGCACGTGAAATCATGTCATGGGAACCGGGTGTCATTTTCCTTACGACGGGTTTTTATGTAGCAGGTTATCCTGAGACAGACGGCCCGGCAGGAACGGTTGTACTTGCTCAGGCTTTGAAGAAGCTTGGCTGGGAGCCGGTCATCGTCACGGACAGCGCTTATGCGGTTCTGTTTACGATTCGTAATATTGCAGTCGTTCCGGTAGATGTGGATTTCACGGAGGACGATTTCAGAAACATCATTACGCGTTACCGTCCGGTAGGCATGATAGCTGTAGAGCGCTGCGGCATCAATGTGCGTGATGACTATGAGAACATGCGCGGCAAATCCATCAAGGAGCATAATGCTCCAACGGATATTCTGTTTGAGCTTGCTCCGGAGTATTCAATCCGCACTGTCGGCGTCGGCGACGGCGGCAATGAAATCGGAATGGGCTGCATGGCTGATGTCATTCAGAAGGAGCTGAGCCTTGTTCCGTGCCGCGTATCGGTTGACCGTCTTGTTATTGCAAGCGTTTCCAACTGGGGCGCTTACGGTATTACGGCATACCTTTCCATTCTCAGCGGTCTTCCGCTTCTGATGTCTTTCTCGGATATTTATTCCTATATATCCCAGACAGTTGAGATCGGAAGCGTTGACGGTGTTACGCATGAGCGTGTACCGCATGTTGACGGATTCGGTGAAGATATTGAGAAAGAAATTGTAGACGCTCTGCATGCGGAAGTTTCGCAAAGGATTGTCTGTTAATCATAAATTCGAAAACCACTACAGGAGGAATATTCTAATGAAAAATCTTGGGTACTATAACGGTAAAATCGGTGAGCTGGAGAGCATGTCAATTCCTATGAACGACCGCGTTCATTGGTTCGGTGATGGTGTTTATGATGCAGGTCCTAGCCGTAACTACAACATTTTCGCTTTGGATGAGCATGTTGACCGCTTCTTCAACAGCGCAGCACTGATGGATATCGTTATGCCGGTGACCAAGGACGAGCTGAAAGAGCTTCTGCAGAAACTTGTTCTCATGGTTGATACAGGTGATTTGTTTGTTTACTATCAGGTAACGCGCGGTACGGGCATCCGTAACCATGCATTTACCGAAGGTCCGGGCAACCTCTGGGTTATGCTCGTACCGGCAAAGATTTCTGATGGCACGAATCCGATTCAGGTCATCACGGAAGAGGATAAACGCTTCCTGTACTGCCATGTAAAGACTTTGAATCTGCTTCCTTCTGTTTTGGCTGCTGAGCATGCAAAGAAGGCAGGATGCCAGGAGACTATTTTCTATCGCCACGGCGGACGCGTTACGGAATGTGCGCACAGCAACTGCCATATCCTGAAGGACGGCAAGCTGTTCACTGCTCCGACGGATAATCTGATTCTTCCGGGTATTGCCCGCGCTCATCTTATCCGCAAGTGCAAAGAGCTTGGCATTGCAGTAAGCGAGACTCCGTACTATCTCAAAGACCTCATGGAGGCTGATGAGGTTCTCGTAACAAGTTCCTCTAACTTCTGCCTGAGAGTTGAGACAGTAGATGGAAAGCCTGTCGGCGGAAAGGCTCCTGAGCTTTATGAGAAAATCCGCAAGGCTGTCCTTGATGAGTTCCTTGAAGCAACGAACGAGCCGGTTAAGGCTTAATGTCTTAACAGACATGCTGATTCTAAAACCAAAGGATAAAGTCGGGGGCGGAAATGTATGGAAATGAGAATCATGCCGGAAGGAGACCGGGCGCTGGTTGTTGATTTCGGAGAGTACATCGACGAAACAGTCAACGATTCCGTTAACCGTTTGGCACGCAAGATTCAGGAGCATCATCTTGACGGTATTCAGGAGATGATTCCCACATTCCGGTCTCTGTTGATTTTGTTTGACCCGGAGCGTACTTCAATGAGAAGGGTACGCTCCGAGATTGAAAGGTTGGATATAACCGCGTCGGAAAGTGAGAGCAAAGAACGCAGGATTCTCCGTATTCCCTGCTGCTACGGCGGGAAATACGGTGAGGACCTGAAGGACATGGAGCAGGTTACAGGTCTTTCAAGAGAGGAAATCATAAGCATTCACTCGGGTACTGATTACTGCGTGTACATGCTGGGTTTTCTTCCGGGATTTGCTTATCTCGGCGGACTTGATGAGAGAATAGCTGCACCGCGGCTGAAAACGCCGCGTCTCTCTATTCCGGCAGGGTCTGTTGCCATAGGAGGAAATCAGACGGGAGTTTATCCCATCGATTCTCCGGGGGGCTGGCGCATTATCGGTTCAACGCCTATTGCTTTTTATGATCCGTCAAAGGAGAATCCGATTCTCTGCAAGGCGGGAGATTATATCCGTTTCGTACCTATCCGTGAGGATGAGTACGACGAAATTCGTGAGCATCCGGAGGCGTGGGTATGAGCAGTATACGCGTGCTTTCACCGGGAGCATTGACCACCATTCAGGACCGCGGACGTTATGGCTATCAAAGCAGCGGTATCCGTCCATGCGGTGCAATGGATTTGGATGCATACGAAACTGCGGTACGTCTCGCAGGAGGCGGAGATGCAGTTCTTGAAATGACAATGCTTGGTGTTACCGTGGAGTTTCAATCCCGTATGATTTTTGCGCTTACGGGTGCGGATATGCCGGCAACGCTCGACGGTTTGCCCGTTCCGCGCTATAAGCGAATGGGAGCCTGCCCGGGGCAGGTTTTGAAGATCGGTGCAGCCGCTAACGGGTGCAGAGGTTATCTGGCATTCTATGGAGGCATACAGGTTCCAAAGGTCATGGGAAGCCGTTCCACAGATATGAAATGTCATATCGGAGGAATGGAAGGAAGACCTGTTAAGGCCGGTGACCTTCTGGAGGCTGCTGAGCCTGATGAGAAAACCTTTTCTTCACTGTTGGCGGAGGATCTTACCGCAGATGAGGTTAAATATTCATCTGATATAGAGGTCAGGGTAATACCGGGACCGCAGGACGAAGCCTTCACAGAAAAGGGCTGGAATGATTTTTTGAGTTCATCTTATGAAATAACGCCGGACAGTGACCGCATGGGACTTCGTCTGGCGGGGCTGCCGATTGAGAGTAAAGCGGGCACGGATATTGTTTCCGACGGTATCGTGTTCGGTTCGATTCAGGTAACGGCGGCCGGGAATCCAATCGTACTGATGGCAGACCATCAGACCACCGGAGGCTATGCAAAGATTGCTACGGTGCTGTCGCTGGATTTGCCGATGCTTGCACAGGCACGGCCCGGTGATAAAGTACGTTTCCGTAAAATTTCTGTTGAGGATGCGCAGAAGCTGCATGAAGGACCTTCCTTTTTTGCAAAGCTTATGAAGCAGCTTCAGAGGATGTTTGGATAACGCAGCGGTGGGTAGAAAAGAGGGTATACACATGGATTATGGAGCAATGACACCTGCGGAGGTGCGTCGGCTCATACGCAAGGGCGAGATTACATCGCAGACCTCCGGAATGTGCAGAGGCTATGCTCAGGCAAACCTCGTTACAATTCCGAGAGAGCACGCTTATGATTTTCTTCTCTTTGCCCAGCGCAATCCGAAGCCATGTCCGATCCTTGAGGTCAGCGACACAGGTTCAAGAAAGCTTCATCAAATTGCAGAGGACGTGGATATCGCAAAAGATTTTCCAAAATACCGCGTCTATAAAAAAGGCGAGCTTGCCGGGGAATACACGGATGTCTCAGAGCTTTGGAGAGACGATTTCGTAAGTTTCCTCATAGGCTGTAGCTTCTCGTTTGAGAGTGACCTTCTGGCGGCGGATGTACCTGTCCGACAGATAGAAGAAGGGCGAAATGTTCCGATGTATCGCACGAACATTCCCTGCGTACCGGCAGGCATTTTCAAAGGAAATATGGTCGTTTCCATGCGGCCGATTCCTCATGAGCTGGTACCTAAGGCAGTGCTCATAACGGGACAGATGCCGAGAGTTCATGGGGCGCCGGTTCATATCGGTACTCCGGAGGCAATCGGAATCAATGATTTAATGCATCCGGATTACGGAGACATGGTCACCATAAGGGAAGGGGAAGTTCCCGTATTCTGGCCTTGCGGCGTAACTCCGCAGAATGTAATCATGGAATCCAAGCCGGAGTTTGTAATCACTCATGCGCCGGGACATATGCTTATAACCGACGTAAAGAATGTTAACCTTAAATACTAAGCCGATGGGAGGTGAGCGAATGGATGCAGTGGATTTGAATTGTGACATGGGCGAAAGCTTTGGAAATTATACCTGCGGAATGGACACTGATATCGCGGAATATATTTCCTCAGCAAACGCGGCATGCGGTTTTCATGCGGGCGACCCGTTGGTTATGGAGAAAACGGTAAAGCTCTGCAAGAGTAAAGGCGTTGCCGTGGGCGCGCATCCGGGGTTTCCTGATCTTGTGGGATTCGGCAGACGCCAGATGCAGGTCGCGCCTGATGAGCTTCGGACGCTTGTCATGTACCAGGTGGGGGCACTGAAAACCTTCTGCGATGCCGCAGGTATAAAGCTGCAGCACGTAAAACCGCATGGTGCAATGTACAACATGGCAGGGAAAGATGAGGCCATGGCGCAGGTAATCTGTGAAGCAATAAAAGCTGTCGATCCGTCGCTGATCTTGATGGGGCTTTCGGGCTCTATGCTTCTCAAGGCGGCGAAAGCGACAGGATTGAGAGCTGCAAGCGAGGTTTTCGCGGACCGAGCTTACGAAGAAGACGGCTCTCTGGTCGCCCGTTCGAAACCGGGCGCGGTGATAACAGATGAGGACGAAGCTATCGAAAGGGTTGTGTCGATGGTTCGTGATCATAAGGTAAAAGCCATAACCGGAAAAGAGATTGAAGTACAGGCGGACAGTATCTGCCTGCACGGTGACTCTGTGAAGGCATTGGTCTTTGCCAAGAAAATAAGTCAGACACTCAGGGAAAAGGGAATAAAAATCGTCCCCTTAGGGGAGGTGGTATCCTAAGGGGATTTAGAAAGGGTTATGGATTTTATGCTTAGGTGTGAAAGGGGTCTTTAAAATGGATGTATCAAAGTTGCTTGCGGATATCAATAATTTCGTGTGGGGACCTATAATGCTGGCCCTGCTTGTCGGAACAGGAATTTTTCTCACGGTCCGTTTGAAATTCCTGCCATGGAGAAATCTCGGATATGCTATTCAGATGATTTTCCGTCAGAAGAACAAACATGAAGGAGATATTTCCCCGTTTCAGTCTCTCATGACGGCGCTTTCCGCGACTGTCGGAACAGGAAACATCGTTGGTGTATCAACAGCCATGGTACTCGGTGGACCGGGTGCTCTGGTTTGGATGTGGATCAGCGCGGCGTTCGGACTTTCTACGAAATACGCTGAGTCTGTTCTTTCGGTTAAATACCGCGAGACGAACAGCGTCGGTGAAATGGCCGGCGGCCCGATGTACGCTATGAAGCACGGTATCGGCAATAAATTCATCGGAAGCACGATGGCAGCATTGTTCGCAATCTTTGTTGTTTTATCTTCCTTTGGTATCGGCAATATGACGCAGGCAAACTCCATTGCTGCGGCACTTTCGTCGAGCTATTCCATCCCGACATGGGTGGTGGGCGCTATCATAATGGTTGCTTCCGTTGCTATTCTGGTACGTGGCATTCACAGCATTGGTAAAGTTTCCAGTATCATTGTTCCGTCCATGGCAGTGTTCTATTTCATCGCTGCAATGGTAGTCATCATTGTAAACATTTCCGCAATTCCGGCAGGTGTTGCTGAAATGTTCCGTATGGCTTTCTCCTTTGAATCGGTTGCAGGCGGTGTCGGCGGTTCTATAGTTGCATCTGCACTTACATCCATGCGCTGGGGTGTTGCCCGCGGTGTATTCTCCAACGAAGCAGGTCTCGGTTCTGCTCCGATTGCTGCAGCAGCAGCACGTACTGACCATGCATCCCGCCAGGGCTATGTCAACATGACGGGTACATTCTTCGATACGATGATTGTCTGCATGCTCACAGGTCTTGTTATCGCTTCTACGGGTGTTCTCGGCACGATTGATCCGGCTACGGGCAAGGTCGTTTCCGGCGCACAGCTTACTATTCTCGCCTTCAGCAGCGTATTCGGTGAATACGGCAAGCTTATTGTTTCCATCGCTCTTTCACTGTTTGCTTTCTCTACAATTCTCGGCTGGGAGTACTACGGTGAAAAAGCTCTTGAGTATCTGATCAAAAACCGTAAGGTCATCATGGGATACCGTGTAGTATTCGGTCTCATCACATTCATCGGTGCTACGACGGCTCTCGAAGTCGTTTGGAACTTCTCCGATACGATGAACGGCCTCATGGCTATCCCGAACCTTATCTGCCTGCTCTGGCTGCACAACGACATTGCCAAAGAGTGCTTCGAGTATCAGGAGGCTGTCGTTGTACGTGAAAAGAACGGCGAAGATGTCGACTTTTCCGCAGAGCCCGAAGATTTAGAGACGGTTCACTGATGAGTCTGGGGATTTGAGTTAATAAAAATGAAGGAGCCTTGCGGGATTCAACCCGCAGGGTTCTTTTTTTACGTGTGCTTTGGTAAAATAGGGAAGGCAGGGTAAAAATCTACAGTGAAGTGAGGTTTTGGAGAATGGATGCTATTTTTACAAGAAACAGCGTGAGAAAATTTACCGACGAGATGCCGACGGAGGAACAGATAGAGCGGCTTTTGAGGGCTGCAATGGCTGCTCCGTCAGCAAAAAATCAGCAGCCGTGGGAATTCTTTATTGTGACGAATGAAGAATGTCTTGTAAAACTATCTGAGGCGACACCGTACAGCATGTGCGTGAAAAACGCCCGGATTGCATTTGTCCTCGCTTCGAGACGGGACGGGCTGAATGCGCCTCAGTACCGTGATATTGATATGGGAATAGCTTCGGAGAATATTCTGCTTGAGCTTGAGGCACTCGGGCTTGGCGGAGTAATGATAGGAGTAAGTCCTATTCCGGAAAATATGGAGCATGTCAGAAGTGCGCTGAACATGCCGGAAACGCTTATACCGTTCACCATAATCCCTTTCGGATACCCTGCAAAGAAGCGTCCTTTGGAGGACCGCTATGATGCTTCGCGCGTTCACCGCGTGAAATAATACAAATATCCATGCAGAATTTGGAGGAAGAAGAATGGAACTTAATTTGGACATGATGTTAAAGCCTGAAACACAGGAGGCAAGAGAGGCTGCGATGGAAGCTCTGCGTACCGTATGCAAGATGGCATCGGACAAGATGACAGATCAGGAGATAGACGCTTCTCTGCACGCTGTCACGGAATACCTTACAAAGGCAGCAAACGACTGCTATGACCGTGGTATGCGTGACGGAATTAAATTCGGAGCAGAGCAGGTAATGCAGCAGATGGCTGCACAGGCAGCGCAGGCTGAATAAAGAACATAAAAAAGGGGCATCGGTACAAAGCCGATGCCCTTTTATCTTATACGCGTATTTATTTTTCAGGCTTCCAACGGCTGCGGAGAAGTGAAATCTCTTTGGCGTAACCCTCGCTGTCATTAGGGGTTTCAAGGATGAACGGAAGTCTGCAGAGAATCGGGTGGTTTATGACTGCGGTCAGAGCGTCAAGCCCGATTGCGCCCTCGCCAATACATGCATGGCGGTCTTTCTTGCTGGAGCGCGGATTAAGGCTGTCATTCAAATGAATTGCCTTAAGGTGGTCAAGGCCGATAATATCGTTAAACTCAGCGATAACATCATCCAGGTGGGATACAATATCATAGCCTGCGTCCCATATATGGCAGGTATCAAGGCAGACACCTACATGATCCTTCAGCTCTACACGTTCAATGATAGCGGCGATTTCCTGAAATGTTTTGCCGATTTCCGTACCTTTGCCCGACATTGTTTCGATAAGAACTGTCGTGTGCTGTGTGGGCTTCAGCGCATAATTCAAAAGTGCCGCGCAAAGCTCAATGCCTGTCTGCGCGCCCTGACCTACATGGCTGCCCGGGTGGAAATTGTAATAGTTGCCGGGTGTCATTTCGAGACGGCGGAGGTCATCTGCAATGGTCTCACGGGCGAAGGTACGAAGCGTATCCTTTGCCGCGCAAGGATTCATTGTATAAGGCGCATGAGCAATAATATGCGCTATGCGGTTTTTCTTTGCGAATGCGAGGAAATCTTCTATATCTTTCGGATTCAGCTCTTTTGCTTTGCCTCCGCGTGGATTACGTGTAAAAAAGGCAAACGTATCCGCCCCCTGCGCAACGGCTGCCTGCCCCATGGCAAGGTAGCCCGCGGAAGATGAGATATGGCTGCCGATTCTGAGCTGTTCCTTCATACTGCTGTGTCTCCTCTGTTTCGTTAGTTGTACTATTATAACGCATTCGTTCCCTTTTTGCCAGAGGCAAAACCTCCTCTGTCAGTGTTTCAGCAGAGATGAACCCGGCTTTAGCCCTGTTATGATGCAAGACAAGCAGAAAAACTAAATAACAAGTATGAAAATATGTATTTAATAATAAAAGGACGGTCGTGAGACCGTCCTTCTGAGTATGTGTTTTACCTTGCGGCAACTTGCAGTTCCTCTTCCTCCCAGTCATTTGGGCCTTCATTTGAGAGCCCGAGTTTTTTGAGGATTGCGAGGTCGCCTTTGATTGTTGTTCCGCAGGTTGTAAGCATATCGCCGCTGATGCTGGCGGAAGCACCGGAAATAAACGCCTTCTCTCCGTTGTCCGGCATGACCTTGCGTCCTGCTGCAAGGCGGATATTTGCTTCCGGGTTGATGTAGCGGAAGAATGCAATGGTGCGCATAACATCCTCTGCAGGAATCTGCGGACGATCCTCAAGAGCAGTGCCCTTAATCGGCATAAGAGCATTGATGGGGATGGAGTAGATGTTAAGCTCCGCAAGGCTGATTGCC
>NZ_CDXDFU010000192.1:0-1979 GCF_978017985.1 Schwartzia sp. (in: firmicutes)
GCGTATAGCAGCGGAAGAAGCAGCCGCCCGCAAAGCAGCGGAAGCACGCGCAACTCAGGAGGCAGCGGCCCGTCAGGCAGCAGAAGCGCGTGCGGCTCAGGAAGCGGCGGCGCGCAGAGCGGCGGAAGAAGAAGCGGCCCGCCAGGCAGCAGAAGCGCGTGCAGCCCAGGAAGCAGCGGCTCGCAGGGCAGCGGAAGAAGAAGCGGAACGGCAGGCGGCAGAGGCTCGTGCGGCACAGGAAGCAAGGGCTCGCAAGGCGGCGAAAGAAGAAGCTGAACGTCAGGCGGCTAAGACAGCTGCGGTACAGGAAACATCTGCAGAAGCTTTGACAAGCCAGGATGCGGAGCCAAAGGCTGTTCAGGAAACTGCAACACAGGAACCGGTGGAAAAAACCGCGGAAGTACCGGAAACACCTCCGGCGCCATTCGATGAGGAAAATGATAACAAAGGCACGATGAAGAAAGCAGCGATTGGTGCGCTGATTCTGCTGTTACTCATCGGCGCGTATTTTATGTTCGGTAAAAAGAAAGAGGCGCCGCCTGCTCCCGAACCGGCAAAGGTTGAGACGAAAGCGGAGACGAAAACAGAGACGAAGACCGAAACCGATAAGCCTGCGGATCCGGCAGCCAAAGAAGCAAAGCTGAAGGAATATGCGGAAGCGGTGAAGGCAGTTAACGAGCAGAAAAAACAAGACGCCACTGCAAACGAAAAGATTGTCTTTTTGGTTGAGAATGTGCAGCGCAGAGACAAGGAACTGCTTATTACCGGTCATTTCTACAATGGCAAGAAGAATCGCACGATTACCTCGGTAAAAATGATGGAACTTGATATTGTGCTGCGGGATATGGATAAGGAACTGCTGAACGAGAAGAATGTTAAATGCGCGCAGCCCCTTGTCGGAATAAGCATCGAGCCGTTGCAGGATTCCCCGGTGTTGACTGTGAATCTGCCGGATAAGGCGCCTGACGGTGAGTTCAACAATTTCATGGTTACGGCCCATGATGTGCATTGGGAAGGCGTAGGTAACTAAGCACTTCCTTTGATTTAAAATGACTTTTGAATTTAAATTTTCGAACATCTTTCTCTCTAATCTACCGTCAATTCAAAACTGAACCTGTAAAATGCCTGCTAAGTCTCTAACCTGCCTCGGATAGTTTAGCCGGGGCTTCGTAAGGTTATTTGTTGAAAATGACCGGATACTATTTTAGTTGGGGGAAATCGGATATGAAAAAGGTCCTATTATTGTTACTTTGTATGGTAACGTTGTTCACGTCAGGCTGCGGCGACAAGTTTGCAAAGGAAAAAGAAGCCGTCGGCAAAGCGGAAAAAGCCGCTATGTCTATGCAGATACCGGTTGTGGTTAAACCGGACAACTGGAAGCAGCCACGTCCCACAAAGCAGGAGGGGGAGCGGTATCAGGCAGGTCTTGATAAGCTGATAACAGTGGAAAAGAAGATCCTGGCTGAGATGCAAAAGTCGGATGCACAGATTTCGCAAATGCTGCGCAAGGCTTCTGATGAATCGGAAAAGAAAGATGTGCTTGCATTTCGGGATAAAGTGCGTCAGGACCGTATCAATTTTGTAAAGAAAATCTCCCAGGGACGCCTGAGCGGCGACACATTCATAGTGGGTGTCGGCAGCACATGGGAGGAAGTGGAAATGGTGTACGGCAAGCCTGTAAGCACAGGGAAGCAGAGTATTGGTTCAAAAGAATATGATTATAAAGGAATCAAGTTTGAAGACTGGATCGGAGGCGGCGTTCCACCTCTGGAAGTGAGAAAAAAATGGGTATCCAGGACGGTTGGCTGTGTTACGGTGACAGCGCAGGACATTATCTCTGACGCCGGGATACAGCTTGGCATGACGTACGATGAGGCGTATAAGACTTTGAAATCCAAATATGTCAATAAGACATATAATGCAAAGAGAGATACAATGCGGTTTGACAGATACGGGAAAGATGACAATACAGATGTGAC
>NZ_CDXDFU010000193.1:0-6673 GCF_978017985.1 Schwartzia sp. (in: firmicutes)
TTCCGATGGTGATGGTTACTTCAAGATTGATCCTTTGAGATAAGAAGGTGGTGGTTGAGATGCTAAGACCAACGGCAGTTTCTGTAGTGCCCGTTGATAACTATATCATTAACGTTAAGTTTGATAATGGTGAAGAAAAGAAATTTGACGTGAAGCCGTACATTAAAGGCGATTGGTACGGTAGACTCAGAGATACCGCTTACTTTAAGGCGGTAAAAACGGACGGATATACGGTTACTTGGCCGGATGGGCAGGATATATGCCCAGATGAACTGTATACGCTTAGTTATGTATGATTAAAAAGGAAAAGCCCGGGGGCAGACAGTCTTTGAAGAGAGACTGGCGGTCCTCGGGTTTTTATTTTTGTTGTCATGTATACAGTATTATTATGTATAAAATATACTGAATAGTATGTTAACGTGTTATACTAAGTACCGATACGGGTGCTTTGGGGTATGCCCGTAGAAACAATTTTGCCCGTTCAGTGACGTTTTTTTCGGGCAGGAGGGGGTCTTATTATGATTATTGCAGGGTGTATAATTGTACTGGCTACCCTGGTGCTTCTCGTCAAGCATTACGAAGCCAGAATGGTACTGGTTTGTTCCGGTATTTTGATGTGTATCATAGGTGGTGTGGCGATGTCAGGTCTTGATGCCTTCGCAAAGGGCATGAAGAGTGGAATGATTACGTCGGCCTGCTCCAGTATGGGTTTTGCTCTCGCTATGCGTTTCACGGGCTGCGACAAGCACCTCATCAACGGCCTGGCGAAAATCCTGCTGAAGGTTAACTGGTTCCTGATTCCGGGTGTTATCTTCGGAACGTATGCAGTCAACATGGCTCTTCCGAGTGCCGCAGGAACGGCGGCAGCCGCAGGCGCAATTTTCATTCCTATCCTTATGGGCGCAGGTGTTCATCCGGCTATGGCAGCAGCTGCTGTGAAATGCGGAACGTACGGTTCCATGCTGAATCCCGGACTTGCTCATAACCCGTTTGTTGCGAAGATCGCTGGCGTGGACGTCATGGATGTTATCGCATTCCACTATCGTGCAAACATTGCATCTCTTGTTGTCGGTGCAGTCGCGCTCATGGCTATCGCTTATTTCTTCCATGAAAACAAAGGCCATGTTGCTGAAGGTCTTGAGATGGAAGAGGATTTCAAGGTAAATCCGATTTACGCGCTTATGCCGGTAGTTCCTATCGTTATCCTCATTCTCGGTGCTACGGGAGTTGTTCCGCTTTTCAAAATGGGTGTTGCTCAGGCTATGATTATCGGTACGGTTCTGACATGTATTATCACACGCACGCACCCGGGCAACCTTGCTAAATCCTTCTTTGACGGCATGGGCAAGGCATACGGTGATATCATCGGTATTATTATCGCTGCAGGTGTTTTTGTTGCAGGTATGAACGCTATGGGCCTTATTAAGGCATTCATCGCAGCAATGATTAACAACCCTGCAATCGTAAAAATCTGCGCATCTGTCGGACCGTTCATTCTCGGTCTTGTTACGGGCTCCGGTGATGCTGCAACATTTGCTTTCAACGAAGCTGTTACACCGCATGCAGAGCAGTTCGGTCTTTCCATCGTGCAGATGGGTTCCATGGCAACTCTTGGCGGTACGCTTGGCCGTACAATGTCGCCGATTGCAGGCGCTACGATTATCGTTGCAGGTATCGCAGGAATTAACCCGATGGAGGTTACACGCCGCAATGGTATTCCGATGATTCTTGCTATGATTGTAGGTATGGCAGTTCTTCTTATGTGATTTTCATGCGTTAAAATTTATGAAGAGAACTTCGTTAATCGAGGTTCTCTTTTTATTTTTGTCGAAATATATGAATAATGATGATATACTGATGTTATTGATAAATATTCTCCTTTATACAAATGTCAGGAGGCAAATATATGAACATCAGCGTTATAGAAGTTTTGCTGATTCCATTTTTAGGTACGACAGCAGGCGCGGCAATGGTGTTTTTCCTGAAGGACACCATAAGCCCAAGACTGCAGAAAATTTTTCTTGGGTTTGCGGCCGGCGTTATGGTTGCAGCAAGCTTTTGGAGTCTTCTTGCGCCTGCGATAGAGCAGTCGGAGGGGCTGGGAAGACTTGCCTTTATTCCTGCGGCTGCAGGATTTCTTGTGGGGATGCTCTTTCTTTTGGTGCTGGATGTGGTGACTCCGCACATGCACATGGATATGCAGGAGGAAGGCCCGCAGGAAACAGGACTGAAGAAAACCACAAAGCTGCTTCTTGCGGTTACGCTTCATAACATTCCTGAGGGAATGGCTGTGGGTGTGGTGCTGGCCGGATGGATATACGGGGTAGAACACATATCAGGGACCGGTGCGCTGGTGCTTGCCATCGGTATTGCGGTACAGAACTTCCCTGAGGGCGCAATTGTGTCCATGCCGCTTCTGGCAGAGGGAATGACCAAGTGGAAGACCTTTGCCGCAGGTGTGCTGTCGGGTATCGTAGAGCCTATAGCGGGAGTGATCACTATAGCCGCGGCGGGTCTGGTTATCCCGATTCTTCCGTATTTTTTGAGCTTTGCTGCCGGTGCTATGATGTACGTGGTGGTGGAGGAGCTGATACCTGAGATGTCGGAGGGCAGCCACTCAAACATCGCGGTCATAACCTTTGCAGTAGGGTTTACAATCATGATGATACTTGATGTGGCGCTGGGGTGAGCGCGGAAAATATGCCTGTCTGACAGAGAACTGCCGGGCAGGCTTTTGTTTTTTCAGAAAAGAGAAATCTTATTGGCTGGCAGGAATTGAAGAAAGCATAGCGAACTATTAAGCAGAAAGGATGTGCGAAATATGAGTGAACGAATTTTTGTATGCTATCCACGGTGCACGACCTGCAAGAAAGCAGAGAAATGGCTGGCGGATAAGGGAATTGCGGTAAAGGTAAGAGATATCAAGGAACAGAATCCTACGGAAAAAGAGCTTCGTGCATGGCATGAAAAAAGCGGACTGCCGCTGAAACGGTTCTTCAATACCAGCGGGCTCAAATACAAAGAACTTGCGCTGAAGGACAAACTGCCCTCCATGAGCGAGGCAGAGCAGTATGCACTTCTCGCTACGGACGGTATGCTTGTAAAGCGTCCGATTCTTGTTGACGGAGGCAGGGTTCTAGTGGGATTTAAGGAAAAGGAGTGGCAGGAAAGCCTGTCCTGATTTCGGTCCAGGGGAAGGAGGATTCCTATGAATAGGCGAGATTTTCTGCGAATTATGGCACTGGGCGCCGGGTGGCTCATGACTAACGGCTGGTTCAGCCGTTTCCGAAAAACCTCCGCGGCTCAGCGTGAATACTATCGCATACTGCTTCTTAGTGATACGCATCTTCCATGGCGGACGAAAAAACACAAAACCGAGGAAGACCAAAATGAAGTTTGGGAGCAGAAAACAAAGATTTTGGACGACATCAATTCCTGGGACGATGTGGACGAAGTAGATGTTCTGGGGGATTTGGCGGCACGCTACGGCACTGAGGAAGAATTTGCCTGCGTGGACGAATACCTTTCCCAAATCAGTGTGCCTGTTTATGTCATCGCGGGAAATCATGACTATGCCTATCAGGATGAACCCGATGAGAACGGAAAACTTCTGAGATGCGAAACATACGAAGAACGTTGGGAAAAGCTGATGGCATTCACGCGGAGGTACCATTTGCCTGATGTTTATTATGCGAGAACAGTCGGGAAATACCGTATGCTCTATCTGGCTCCGGACGCATGCACTGAGCTGAGTATAGAGCTTTCGGAAGGTCAGCTTGACTGGATGAAAAAAGAAATTTCTGAGCATCAGGAGGGGCCTATGCTGTTTTTATGCCATGCGCCTCTAATGGGAACGCTGCGTACATACAAGAAAAAAATCAATACATCATCAAGGACGGCACAGCCCGACGGGCCTCTGGAGGATATTCTGGAAGCATGCCCCAAAGGAAGCCTGTGGCTGTCAGGGCATACGCACACGCCGCCGACAAACGACAGCTATGCTGATGACAGCGTAAACAGATTCAATGATAACCTCGTGAACATACACAATCCAACAATAGATAAACGCCATGTGTATACCAATTCGCTCTATCTCTATGAAGACAAAACCGTCGTCCGCACCTACGACCATACTAAAGGCGTTTGGCTGGACGAGTTTGAACGGAGTTACGAATCATAAAATCATAATGTGTTTGCGAATATTTTCAAGAGAACGTTATATTTTATCCTATTCTTGACAGTTATATGTGGAAAGGATACATGAGACTGCAAAGGAGGAGTTTCGTTATGAGATGTTTTCGGGAAGCAGTGAAGAATCGCCGTACGAACTACGCACTGGGCAAAAATGTAAATGTCCTGCCTTCGGAAATTATCGCTGTGGCAGAGCGCATGACACGTGAAACACCGTCTGCGTTTAATATGCAGTCTGCCCGCGTGGTGCTGGCGTTTGGTGAGCATCATGAAAAGATATGGCACATTGCGAAGGAAACGCTGCGTGGTGTCGTGCCGGCAGATAAGTTTTCTGCGACGGAGCAGAAAATAGATGGCTTTGCGGCTGGATACGGAACTATACTGTTTTTTGAGGAAATGGCTACAGTAAAAGAAATGCAGGAAAAATTTCCCTCCTATACGGATAACTTCCCTGTTTGGGCGGCGCAGGCAAACGGAATGCTGCAGTTTGCCATTTGGACGGCGCTGGCGGATATGGGGCTTGGTGTCAATCTACAGCATTATAACCCATTGATTGATGCGGAAGTGAAGAAGCATTTTGATGTACCTGAGAGCTGGGCGCTGGTTGCGCAGATGGTTTTCGGTGAGGCGCTTGCCCCCGCACAGCCTACCGAAAAAATTCCTGTGGAAGAACGGGTGCGCACATATATGGGGTGATGCAGCATGGCAAAACGAATCAGGTCTATGCACGATGTTGAGGCTGTTGTTGAGGAGCAGGGATTTCTGCCGTTTTTTACGAATTATGTACCGGGGTTTTCTCTTGAAGAGCGTATTGACCCGAGGTATTGGTTCACAGGCTTTGATGATGCATGGGAAGCGTGGGAATGGAAGGGCCCTATCGCACGGGGGAAGAAATGCGTCTACGGAAAGCTGTTCAACAAGAAAGCATGCTTCGTGAGCCGTGAATGGTATCCTGATCTGGCGAATTGGCGCCGTGACGGCTACGATTTTGATTCGCTTTATGATGACGGCAAGGCCGCCTATGAGGATAAGCTTGTATATGATTTGATTGACCGGAAGAAAGAGCCTGTGCTGTCGAAGGAGCTGAAAAAGGCCGGTGAGTTCGGGAAAAACGGGCGAAAGGGTTTTGATACAATTATCACCCGTCTGCAGATGGAGTGCTATATAGTCGTGGCGGATTTTACGTATATGCTGGATAAGCAGGGGAATCCTTACGGCTGGGGTGTTGCTAAGTACACTACGCCGGAGAAATATTACGGCAAAGCCTTTACTGATGCCGTATATCGGAGAAAACCCGAAGAGTCCAAAGAGAGATTGCTTTCACATTTTAGGAAGATACTTCCATGGGCAAGCGAAAAGCAGCTGTTGAAGCTGTTGGGATAGAGTTTGGCCGGGAAGTTTTCGGTGAATCGCTGAGATTTAATATGATTTGAACATAAAAACACCCGGTTGCCGATAATTCGGCAACCGGGTATTTTGGTCGGTAAAGTTTTAATTACTGATTGTTTTCGGAATTGTAGCCGCCATCGTAGCAGTAACCGCCACCATAGCCACCGCCATATCCGCCGCAGCCGTAGCCTCCGCCGTAACCGCCGCGTCCGCGTCCACCACGGCCGTAGCCGCCGCAGGTGTAGTCAGCGTTGACATTCTGCTCGAATGCCGGTACGTTTTCCGCACGCTCCGGGGTTGCTGCAAAAGCTGTTCCTGTCGTTGCGATGACAACTGCTGCCATCATGGTTAAGATTGTCTTTTTCATTGTAATCTGCCTCCTAAAATTGGTTGATGTTTTCTTTGTTGATTGTATTATATGAGGCAGGTGTGACAAAAATGTGTCATGAAAAAATTTTTTAGCGATATGTTACCGTTTCACTCAGAGGCTTGCGATTTTCGTGATTCGGCAGCGGTTTTGCGTCAGGGTCGGCATAGCCTATGTCAATAAAAATCGTCACAACTTCATTGGACGGGAGCTCCAAAAGCTCTTTTGCTTTATCCGGGTCAAAATAGTTTACCCAGCAGGTGTCCAGACCGATGGCTTTGGCGGCCAGTACGATATGTGTTGCAACAATAGCGGCGTCCTCTGCACCGGAGTTATACTTGCCGCCCGGATATTCAAATACATTGCCTATGTCGTAAGCGATGGCAAGTACAGTAGGCGCATTATAGCGGCAGGGTGTGATTTTGTCTGCAACAGCAAGTGAATCCTTTGTCTCCAGAACGTAGATGTGCTGTGGCTGACTGTTTTTTGCTGTAGGAGCGAGACGGCCCGCTTCCAAAACCTGTTCCAGCTTTGATGTTTCTACAGCCTTGTCCGCAAATTTCTTGCACGAATAACGTGCCTTGGCAAGTTCAAGAAAATCCATTGTATTGACCTCCTAACCGATAAATAGTAATTCCTCTGATGCGGAGTTAATCCGCGAATGGTAATTTGATTTATTCCCCTCGCAGAGAATTATACCAACAATAGATTTTTAGTTCCTTAGAA
>NZ_CDXDFU010000194.1:0-4145 GCF_978017985.1 Schwartzia sp. (in: firmicutes)
ACCGAACGCCGCGCCGATGATAACGCCGACAGCCATATCCATGACATTGCCGCGCATGATAAACTTCTTGAACTCTTCAAACATAGAATCGCTCCTCCATTTTTATTAACACTGTAACGAAACGGCCATCAGCCATTGCGCTCCGCTGCCTTTTCCAGAATCTTCTTCTGCTCCTTGGATATGGGGAAGATATACGAGCGGATATCCGCGTCGCGAAGCACCTCTTCCAGCGCGTCCATAGTCAGCGCCTGAACATCTATGGAAAGACTGTATTCGTCGCGCTCCCAGCGGCTTGCGTGATAATCCTTCACCTTGTCGGTTTTCTTATCATAGACATAGAGAGAAAGCGCAGCAATACTCTCCACCATAAAGCTGCTGTCCCAATTCATCGAAAGGAACTCGCGCTGATAATGTGTCTCCACAACGGCGCATATAACAAGGTCCGCGGGAACAGTCTCCGCAACGCTGCGTACTGCATCGGCATAGACTGTCTTTTTGCGTCCGCTCCGAAGACCGTCCTTAAAGGCATTTTCCACATCAGAATAGGGCAGATGCTCAACCCAGTGCATTGTTTCGTTCAGGGGAACATGGATTTCCTGCTCCATACGCTCGAGAATCTCATCCATCTCGCCCCTGCTTATCCATCCGCCTGTCCTGTCCACAACAGGAACCAGCGCAATCCGGACGGGCTGCTCTTTATTCTGCTGCACCGCGGAATTTCCGCCCTCAGGTGAGGCAGGCTCAGCGGCACATACCGCCGCGGCAAGTATCATACATACGAAAAGAAGGGCAGCAAGGCATTTCCTCATAACTATCCCTCCATGAATCACGCTTTGTGGAAATTACGGACCTTTCCCGTAGCGCAGGGCGCAAGGTCCATAAGGTCGGCAAGCTCGATATCTCCCTTGAGGTTCGCCATGATAATATCACGGATTTTGAATTCCGCCATGACCTGACAGCAGGCGCCGCACGGCACACAGGGTTCTTCCGTATCCGCGACAACGGCTATGGCATCAAATTCACGTTTGCTGTCCGCGACTGCCTTGAAAATAGCGACACGCTCCGCGCAGCAGGAATTTCCGTAGGATGCGTTCTCTATGCTGCAGCCCCCGTAAAGGGTTCCGTCGCTGGCGAGGACACATGCTCCGACAGGACGTCCCGAATACGGGCTGTGGGCTTTCGCCATGGAGTCCTTTGCCGTGCGGATCATCGCATCAATAATCTCTTGATTGATCATTGTTCTCCCCCCCTCTCTGCCTTCATTATGTTCACATTTCTATCCCCATAATACGGTTTTTATTCTGAAAAATCAAGGAAATCGCACATTAATATACACATTATCCACAAAATTGAGATGTATTTATCCTCATACCTGTGGATAATGTGTATAAAACGGTGCATAAATCAATATATCGTTGTCAAAAATTGTCAACCGCAAGATTTAGTTTGATTCTTCCATCAGTTTTTCACAATTTTTGTGGAAAACCCCGAAATCCCCCGTCAGACCGAGTCTTTCCATTCCGAGTACGGGTGCTCCGCCAGATTTGAATTGTAATAGTGCGAATCCCCCGAAACCTCGCGGCCCAGCCATTCGGGACGGCTGAATTCTTCATTTTCGTCAGACAGCTCTACCTCCGCAATCATGAGCCCCTCGTTTTCCCCAAAGAAGCGGTCGACCTCCCATGTGTGGATTCCGTCCTCCGCGGGGATAAGATAGCGCACCTTGTCTATGAGCGGCCTCTTGCAGAACTCCAGCAGCTTTTCCGCGTCCTCCGTGGGAATCTCATACTCGAACTCATCACGGGTAATCCCCGTTGTTTTCCCCTTCAAGGTCAGATACCCTTTGCCGTCGTTCTCGCGCACACGAACAAGAATAGGCCCTTCCCCCGGAAGATAGCCCTGCTTCACACGTATTTCTTTTCCCTCGGGACGGAACAGTTTTTCATCCACAAGGAATTTTCTCTCAATCTCAAGAGCCATACAGCTTCCTCCTCGTTTCCTTTTTCTTTTCATTCTTAATTATTATTATACGACGTGACTAAAATTTTATCTTTGGAAAATTTCTGCTTCAAGCGTATAATAATAATGGATTTTTATTGACATCATTAACTAAAGAAAGAAGAAATGTTTTTGAGTAAGAAGAAAAACTACAAACCTGCACATGAAAAAAAGCAGAGCCATATATGGATGTGGCTGCTTATGGTTGCGGTATTCCTGATTGCCGCCGCTGCAGGCGCGCTTTTTGCGTCCTCCAGCCTTTTTGATACTGAAAAACTCGACCGCAATGAGAAAAAGGAATTTACCCTGCTGGTCGCAAAGGACAAAGCAACAGTCATGATTATGGGCGTTGACGAGCGCGCGGATGACGCAGGCCGCTCGGATACCCTGATGTTCGCCTCCATCGACCCGAAAAAACGTCAGGCCTCGCTTCTCTCTATCCCCCGTGATACCCGCGTAAAAATAAAGGGCTACGGCTGGGATAAAATCAACGCGGCGTATGCCTACGGCGGGCGCAAGCTCACACAGTCAACCGTGGAGGACCTTCTCGATACCCCTGTTGACCACTACATCTGCATAAACACCCGTGCTTTCCCGCGCATCATTGATGCCATCGGCGGTGTAGACATAAATGTAGAAAAACGCATGTACTACGTTGATGAATGGGACGATGCCGTACCGGGCGGACTCGTTATCGACCTGTACCCCGGCATGCAGCACATGGACGGCGTAACCGCCATGAGCTACGTCCGCTACCGTGACGAAGAAGGCGATATCGGACGTATCGAGCGCCAGCAGAAATTCATGCGCGCGGTGATGGACAAAATCACATCACCCTCCATCATCATAAAACTGCCCTCCGCCATCAGCGAAGTCATAAGCTCCGTAGACACGGACCTTTCCGTCCGCCAGCTTCTCGAATTCGCGGGCGCGCTGAAAGAAGCACAGGGCAACGGACTCAAAACAGAAATGGTAGAAGGCCGTCCTCTCTACATCGACGAAGTCAGCTACTGGATTCCGGATATAACGCGTACACGCAGACAGCTTGCTTCCATGCTGGGCATCACCATGAGCCAGCGCGCAATGGCTGAGATGGAACGCGAGAGCAACGAATACGAAAACTCCATTCCTGACGGAGCTACAGAGGTTCCCGAGGACGACAAGACCATCGGCCGTGTGCTGAATCCGCGCCCGGGCAAGGACGTCAGACGGCAAAACGAAAAACAGCTGCCTTCGCTTCAGCAGGGCAGACAAAACAACCGTCCTTCAGGCAAGCTGCCGCCAAACCAGCAGCCCTCCCCATACGAGGACAATGAAGACGAAGAAGAATCCGATGAGCGCGACAGCGGGCGCACAACAAATCCGCCAACCGCTCCTTCGGCACCAACCGCCCCATCTGCTCCCGTTGCACCTTCAACGAACGTACCGAGCATGGGAACAAGCGGAAAGAATCGATAATAAAATAAAAAGGGCTGTGAAAAAACGAAAAATCGTCTTTTCCACAGCCCTTTTTTTAGTTGCGCATGTAAAAATAGTGTAATTTTAGTGTAAAAATAGTGAAATTTTAGTGGAGCTGAAATCGACATACTGGTATAATATATACATCAGTGAACCATATACATCAGGGGGTGCGATCTATGCTCAAGGTAACTTTGACTAATGGAATTTTGAATTATATCTCTGACATAGACAAAAACAGATACAAAGTATCCTCTGTCAGACTTTCAAAAATAACAGCAAACAAGCTGCGTAAAAACTCAAAGAAAAAAAGCTCTTATGCGTCAACCAAAATAGAAGGAAATCCTCTTTCAGAAAAACAGGCTTCCGAGGTTATAGACCGCGATGAGCATAAGCATTTTTTAAAGCCCGAACAAGAGGTACGAAATTACTTTCTCGCATTAAACTACCTTGAGGAAAAAGCTAGAAAGAAAGAGGCCTTCTCCAAAAAATTAATCCTTGATGTGCAAAAATACGTTGAAAAGGGCGCTTCGAAGGAAAAAATCGGACTTCGAGGTGAAACACCCCCGGGAGTTCTGTTCGCAGTATATGATTCACAAAGCGGCAGACCTGATTATATCCCTCCCGAATATTCCGACGTGCCGGTTCTTTTGGATGAACTGATTGAATATGTAAACACTACAGATGAC
>NZ_CDXDFU010000195.1:0-1868 GCF_978017985.1 Schwartzia sp. (in: firmicutes)
GCTGCTGCGGTCAGAAGCCAGATGACAGCGGCCGTGGAGATTAAACTCATGTACTGTAAAGAACTCACAGGACACAAGCTGCTTCATATCGTATTCAGCGAAAAAGAGGTTCGGCGGCAGTGCCGACGGCTGCGGCGACGGGGTAAGGCGAAGAACATCAAGAGCCTTCTCCACGTGAAGCTCTCTCGGCTTTCCGTCCTTTCCAATACGTCCGTAATCGTAAACGCGGTAGGTAGTATTGGAATTCTGCTGAATCTCAGCAACCGTTATACCGCCCCCGATAGAATGCAGCGTACCCGCTTCAATGAGGAAAGCGTCTCCCGGTTTTACAGGCACGCGGTTGCAGACCTCCAAAAGAGTATTATCCTCTATACGTCTGCGAAGCTCTTCCTTTGTGACCTCGCGGTTAAGTCCATATATAAGACTTGCTCCCGGCTCGCAGTCAACTACATACCAAAACTCGGTTTTGCCGTACTCACCCTCTACACGGAGCGCGTAGTCATTATCAGGGTGAACCTGCACCGAAAGGTCCTCTGCGGAGTCCAGCAGCTTTATGAGAATAGGGAAATACGAATACCGTGCGGCATGAGCACCTACAATGCGGTCGCCCTTCAGCGCTATATACCGCTCCAGCTCCATTCCCGAAGCCTCTCCGTTTCTGATTATACTGTGACCGTCCTTGTGGCACGCAAGCTCCCAGCTCTCTGCCACGGTTTCCAGGTCAGTTTTTTTGTTATATTCCGTTTTAAGCTTTGTCCCGCCCCAGATGTAATCCTTCAGCGGTGACGTTAACAGCATAGGATAAAGCAAAGCCTTGTCCTCCTTAAATACCTTCTCATCCTGGAAATGAAAACAAATCGTTTCGATTTTCCAATGATTCTCTTATCATACCACAACGCAACCAAAAAAGAAACTCATTCGTAAAACAAATAAAGGAGCGCCGTAAAAGCGCTCCCTGTTTTACTTAAGATGCCTCTTTTTCTTCTTATGGTGGCGGTAATACCACACAGCTCCGCCGATAACGCAGATAACAACAAATGCGATGCTCGCCTCATGTCCGATTTCCAAAAGATACTTCCAGCTCTCGCCCAGCATCATGCCTGCCCAGAGGATAAGCGCCGTCCAGGGCAGCGACCCCAGAATCGTATAAATCGTAAAACGCTTGAAATCCACATGGGCGAAACCCGCAGGAAGAGAAATGAATGTGCGGACAACAGGAAGCATACGGCTGAAGAAAACAGCCTTGATGCCGTATTTATCGAACCAGTTCTGAGCAAGGTCAACGTGTGACTTCTTTATAAGGAAGTAATGTCCGTATTTATCTACGAAGGAACGTCCACCGCGGCGTCCTACCTCATACGCGAACCATGAGCCCAAAAGACCGCCTACCATTCCGTACCAGAGCGCCCCGGAAAAAGTCATCTGACCTGCGAAAATCAGATATCCCGCAAAACCGAGAATCAGCTCACTGGGTATAGGAATGCAGGCATTTTCCATGCCCATGAGCACAGCTACAGCCAAATATCCCCAGTCGGCGATAAATCCCAAAAACATCTCTGATAAACTTCCCATTACCCTTTTCCTCTCCCCCGAGTGTATTTTCTACCGTCACAGCATATCGCAAAAAAGCGAGCCTCTCATGAGACCCGCTTTCAAACGATCACGTTCTCCCGTGATCCATCCTGTGTTAAATGGTGCCTCAGAGTGGAATCGAACCGCTGACACAAGGATTTTCAGTCCTTTGCTCTACCAACTGAGCTACCGAGGCAAACTGGCGACCCGAATGGGACTTGAACCCATGATCTCCGCCGTGACAGGGCGGCATTCTAACCAACTGAACTACCGGGCCAATATAAAGCATCCGAAAA
>NZ_CDXDFU010000196.1:0-4138 GCF_978017985.1 Schwartzia sp. (in: firmicutes)
GAAGAAAAGTATATATCATAGGGAGATACCCGATGAATGATAAAGGAACAGATACCGTAACAATTGAAGACATTATCGAGCTGGCACGGAAAACGCAGCCCGAAGCAGATCTCGATGTAATATACAGCGCTTATGAGCTTGCACGTAAAGCCCATGAGGGGCAGAAGCGCGCTTCGGGGGAGGAGTATATTATCCATCCGCTGAACGTTGCCAAGATTCTCTGCGATATGCACCTGGACGAGGCGACTATAAGCGCGGCGCTTCTTCATGATGTCGTTGAAGATACGACATACACTATTGAGGAAATGCAGGAGCAGTTCGGCGATGAGATTGCTATGCTCATCGACGGCGTTACAAAGTTAGGTAAAATCGAATATAAGTCAAAAGAAGAGCAGCAGCTTGAGAATTATCGCAAGCTGTTTTTAGCCATGGCTAAAGATATCCGCGTTATTCTCATAAAGCTGGCTGACCGTCTGCATAATATGCGAACGCTGAAATATATGCGCGAGGACAAGCAGAAGCGCATTGCGAAGGAAACAATAGAGATATACGCGCCGCTTGCTAACCGTCTCGGTATTTCAAGCATAAAATGGGAGCTTGAAGACCTTTGTCTTCGCTACCTTGAGCCGGAAATATACTATGACCTCGTTGAGAGCGTGAAGCAGAAACGGCGCGAGCGTCAGGAGTTTATTGACGCGGCTATTGAGCAGCTTACGCAGAAATTTGCGGAAAGCGGCATCAAGGCTGAGATACGTGGCAGAGCAAAGCATTTTTACAGCATCTATAAAAAGATGAAGCGCGACAACAAGGACATCAGTGAGATATATGATTTATCCGCTGTCCGTGTGCTTGTTGATTCCGTGCGCGACTGCTACGCGGTCCTTGGTGTTATTCATGCTATGTGGAAGCCTATGCCGGGGCGTTTCAAGGATTATATAGCTATGCCGAAATCTAACGGCTATCAGTCCCTGCATACGACTGTTATGACACGGGGCTATCCGCTGGAGATTCAGATTCGCACATTCAATATGCATAAGGTATCTGAATACGGTGTCGCTGCGCACTGGAAATATAAGGAAGCCGGAAAGAGCATAGGAGCTACAAATACATACGACCAAAAGCTGTCGTGGCTCCGTCAGATGGTGAATTTGCAGCAGGAGCTCAGCGATCCGAGAGAATATGTAGAAGCGTTAAAAGTAGATGTCTTCTCTGATGAGGTATTTGTTTTCACTCCGAAGGGTGACGTTATTGACCTTCCGAAGGGCTCTATTCCTCTTGATTTCGCTTATCGTATTCATACGGAGGTCGGACATCACTGTGTAGGCGCAAAGGTCAACGGAAAGCTCGTACCTCTGGAACATAAGCTGAAAAACGGCGATATAGTATCTATTATCACCAATAAAGCCAACAACGGGCCAAGCCCCGACTGGCTGAATATTGTCGCGTCGTCTGAAACGAGGAATAAGATTCGCTCCTGGTTCAAGAAGGCAAAACGTGAAGAGAATATTGAACGCGGCATGGGCATGCTCGAAAAGGAAGCAAAACGCCTTGGTTATGAACCGAAGCAGCTCTTGAAGGCGGGCAGGCTTCTTGAGGTTGCGAAAAAGCTGAACATAGCACAGGAGGACGACCTTCTGGCAGCATTGGGTTACGGCGGAATTACAATGAACGGTATTTTGTCGAAGCTCATCGAGCTGCACAAAAAAGAACTCAAAGAAGCTGCAGGGCCTGATATTTCAAAGCTTCTCAGTGAACTGAAGCCGACTCACGGCAAAATGAAAAAATCCAGCCACGGCATTCTTGTCGAGGGCGAGGCGGGGCTTCTGGTGCGTCTTGCGCGCTGCTGCAACCCGATTCCGGGCGACCCGATTGTGGGTTATATTACCCGCGGACGCGGTGTATCGGTGCATCGGGCAGACTGTCCGAACGTGCTTGGAGACATAGGGGATTTCTCCCGTCTTATCGAGGTTGACTGGGATATCGGACTGGATAAGGTCTACACGGTACAGATTACTATTGTGGCAAACGACAAGAGCGGCGTGCTGACGACACTTTTGGCGGTACCTTCGGAAATGAAGGTAAATATCAGCTCCATCAATGCTAAGCCGAACAGAAGGAACAAGACTTCGACAATATTGATGGGACTGGACGTAAAGAACGCGCAGCAGATTCAGCAGATTATGACAAAGCTGCGTCGTTTGAAGGACGTTTTCAGCGTCACCAGAGCACTTTCAACAAGCATAAAGGAGTGCAATATTGATGAAAGTTGATTACTTTGTAGTAGGGCCTGTTGAGGTAAACTGCTATGTTATCTATGATGACAACCGTATCGGTGCGGTTATTGACCCCGGCGGAAACCCGGAACGTATCCTGGAACATATCAAAAAAGAAAAGCTGGATATCCGTTATGTACTGAATACCCACGGCCACGGGGACCACATCGGAGCTGATGATGCAATAAGAGATGCTACGGGAGCACCCCTTTATATCCATGAAGCTGATGCAGGAATGCTGGCGGACCCGAGAGAAAATCTTTCTGCTTTTATGGGGTATCACGCGCTGGCAAGACCTGCAGATAAGCTTTTGCACGGTGGAGAGACTATTACCTTCGGGGATATTACGTTAAAGGTCGTATGCACGCCGGGGCATTCTCCGGGAGGAGTCTGCTTTGTAGGGGACGGAATTGTTTTCAGCGGTGATGCTCTTTTTGCGGAATCAATCGGAAGAACGGATTTTCCGGGCGGTTCTCTGCAGGAGCTCGTAAGCTCAATTAAAAAAGAACTTTTTTCGCTGCCTGATGAAACAGAGGTTTATCCGGGGCATGGTCCGAAAACAACAATTGGTTGGGAAAAAATGTACAATCCTTACATGCAGTGGTAAAATGTAAACGGTTATATATTTAACGATGGTTCGATATGTGTTATCATTGAAATATACTATAGGGAAAGAGAGTGAATATCATGAGTGCTTTGCTTACTGCCCTTCGGGAACGTGGATGCGATATTGACAGCGCAATGGTACGTTTTTTGAACAACGAAGAGTTTTATGCGAAATTGTATAAGAAATTCGTTGCTGATCCGGCTTTTGAAGGATTGGGAGAAGCATTGGACGGAAAAGATGCTGATCTGGCGTTCCGTCATGCCCATACACTTAAAGGTCTTACGGCTAACATGGGACTTACACCGCTGTATGACCTTGTTGTTAAAATTGTTGAACCTCTTCGTGCCGGAAATTGTGATGAAGAGCTGAAGGTAATTTATAAAGAGCTTATGAATCAGATGACGGCTTACAGGATTTTGGCAACCCGAGATGGGGAGTGAGGCTGCCAATGACTGAAAAAGAGATGCAGGAGATTTCTTTGGAAGAAAGTCATGAGCATACGCATGGGCATACTCATTCGCATGACCACGCTCACGGCCATAATCATGAGCATAGCCATGAACACAGCCATGAGCATAGCCACGAACACGGTCATGTTCATTCCCATGAACATACAAAGGCTGTGCTGAACCGCATGGCGCGTCTGATAGGACATATGCAGTCAATTCGCCGTATGGTTGAGGACGGGCGTGACTGCAGCGATGTACTGATTCAGATTTCCGCGGTAAATGCGGCATTGCGCAATGTGGGAAAAATTATATTAAAGGACCACATGGAGCATTGTATAGTCGATGCGGTGCATGATAACAATCAGGAAGCAATAGATCGTTTCGAAAAAGCACTGGATCAGTTTGTCAAATGATGAACGGAAGGAAGCGATAGATATGCGTAAAGAGACATACCCTGATTTGAATTATACAAAAGGGCTTGAGCGTTTTATGCATAAGGAAGATATGTATAAGACTTTTTTACAGCAGTTTCTATATGATTGTTCCTTTGAAGAGTTTTGTTCCGGAGTTGCAATGGGCGATATGGGCATGGCTGATAAAGCGCTGCAGACATTGCGTGGAACTTCGGCGAATTTGAGCTTTGAGAAGCTTTATCACGCAACAGGCGCAGCGGCCCAGGCGATTCGTGACGGGTATGGCGAGGCCGAGATGCAGGACATAATTGAAGAAGTAAAAGAGGCATATATGTCTGCATGCAATGCGGCTAAGGCCCATATTGGTTTAAAGTAAATAGAAACGGCTCTTCTGGA
>NZ_CDXDFU010000197.1:0-3824 GCF_978017985.1 Schwartzia sp. (in: firmicutes)
CATTTGCAACCTGCAGCACACTTTTCCATTCGTGTTCGTCAATCACTTTTATTCCCTCCCCGAAGCACTTTTCTTTAATTATAACATAATTTATTATAAATATATATAATTATAAAATAATTTATAAGATTTTCTTATCGCGCCTATAAGTTTTTCAACTATTTACAAAACAATGCCAATGTGCATTATCGAATAAATTGTATTTATATAATAAACTAATTTATGTAGTTCCCTATTCATACAGGCTTTGCGTAAATGCCTTGTCTGCCGGCATGAAAACAACGAAAAAAGGAACACGCGCAAAACAGGCACGTATTCCTTTCATTAACCCTGAGAATCAAATCAATCTGCTTCAACACTAAAAGTCATGTATCCGTCACGATTTCTGTTCACGGATCTGCGTATCATAATTAAGGTCATTAAAAATGCGTGGACGTGAAGCATCGAAATCTTCGTTTATGATACTCTTTTCAGGTCTGTAATCCTCCGTAGAGATATCAGTCAGATCCAAGATAGTATGAATCATATCGTCGGTCATATATGGTCTGTCCGCCGCCTCCTGTATCTGCTCCCATTTCTCCGGATACTTTTCCTTGAACTTGGGAGATGCCCAGACAATCACAGGAATCTCAATCATGTGACGGTTCGGGTTCTCCTCTATATGTCCTGCGACGCTTCCCTCGTCATAGACAGCCTCTGCATGGTCAGGAACGTATATCACGATAGACTCATCATCTTTGAAGCGTTTGATTATCTCATCAACCACGTAATCATTATAGTATAGAGCGTTGTCATACTGGGCCACAATATCTTTGAAATGATCTGTAACGTTCAGCTTTATATCCTTGCCCGTAAACTTATTGAACTCATACGGATAGCGGTTGTAATAAAGACCATGTCCGCCCATCAGATGAACAACAAAGAAATTCTTATCCGGCGAACGCAGCTGTTTGCTCTCATCAATCAGCGGAAAAAGCTCCCCATCAAGAATACCTGTGTCCTCAAGCGAATCACGGATTCTTGTGAATTTATGATAGTCGCTGTGGTTTGCATAAATCTGAGCTACATTGCCCCACGCTCCCGAGCTTTCCTGATTCGAAAGCCAGAAGGTCTTATAGCCTGCGGCATGCATAACATCAATAAGAGTGTTGTACTCATACCACGGTTTGTCCGACTCGTGGTCGCAGAAGGTGAAAAGCTCGCTTAAAACAGCAACTGTCGTAGAATGCGGGCTGATGATATCATTAAACACCACGATTTCGTCCTTCTCCCGCAGCTTCATGAGATTAGGCGAATTAGGCAGATAATATCCGTACAGCTGCATGTGATTTCGGTTTGTGGATTCACCGAGAATGAAAACAACGTTCTTTATCTTGCTTTCATTACGTGTCAGCTCTACGGAATTTGTCAGCTTTGCCGACAGACGGTGATATGCCTTCATATTGTCGATAGCAGTTCCCATAGCCGCATAGGTTCTCTGCATCGGAAGAAGCTGATACAGAATGAAATCCGAATAAACAGCCATAGCAGGAATTGCTGCGGCAAAACAAAGCAGCAGCGACAGTCCCAAAAGACGGCTCTGACGGTGATAGCTGACCTGAATACGCTCCCACAGCGACAGACGCCAGCCTATCAGAATGACGATGACAGCTCCGGCAACCGCACAAAGCTCCTTAAGACCAAGATACATCTTAAGGAACTCAATTGATTCCTTAAAGTTCGTTTCAAGCAGTGAGTTGATGATACCCGCGCCAATCAGCGCACGGTAATTGTACATGACGAACAGCTCAACCGCAAAAGGTATGAAGCAAACAAACAAAATAACCTTTTTCACGTACGGAAGAATGCGTTTCGGTACTATCTTCTGCAAAACCGCGGCAAATATCATAGTCTCCAGAAACAGCATTGCAGCTGACTCAAGCAGCAGCGTGAATTGGTGCTGATGCGTGAGAGACCATGCCATCGTGACATAGTTAAAGATAAAAAAGAGCAGAATAAAGCCGCTGTTCTGCGTGAAGCAGCGCTGTATTCTTCCCAATAGCTTCAAAAACATTTAACAGGATATCCTCCTTAAGGCGTCTATCTTACAAACGCCGTCAGCATACTCAAAGCTGTCCCATCAGAACATGTGTCTGCGGTATTACTCTGACATTTTTAAGATACCGCAGGGCTTCAGCCTGCCAGTCAAGCATTTCCTTTGCACTCGGCGGCTCCGCGCCTCCGAACGGCGTGACCGGCTGCAAAACAAGCAGAGTATTTTTATCTGCTTTCGCGATAAGCTCACATGCCTTCTTAAACTCATCTTCAGAAGAATCTTTCGTGAGCACAATTTTACAATACAGATCTTTTTCCTTTGCCAATTCCAGAAAAGCCTCATGTTCTGCCCAATAGTCTTTTCCGTTCAGTTCCGAGGGCAGCTTTATATCCATGCTGATGATATCAACAGCAGGAAGAACCTCTTTCAGCTGCCTTGGAAGCGTGCCGTTCGTTTCAAGAAAAACAGGAACCTCCAAAAGCTCTCCGAGCGCGCGGACAAAATCCGCATGAAGCAGCGGTTCCCCCCCGGTAATGCTTACAGCCTGATGCGGCACGGCAGACAAAAACCTGCGGACCTCATCTGCCACGTCCTCAGCAGACATGGGATTAGGCACATCTGTATATTCATGACTTCCCGGCTCGCGTTCCACCCGGCAGAAATCATGCTTATTCATCATATGCTCGGTATCACAGTAACGGCAGACAATATTACAGCCCTCGAGACGCACGAATACCTGACGGCATCCGGCATATTTTCCTTCTCCCTGTACGGAAGAAAATATCTCGATGACATTCTCCTTCACTGCCATTTTAATCCTCCCGATACATAACAGAGGAACCCGGAGATTCCCATACACGGACATCCGACAGCTTCACAGAAGGATTCTCCTCCCGCAGCATTTCCGCATAAGCATGATAAATATAACATGCAATATTTTCAGCAGTAGGATTTTTACCCTGAAATGCTTCATGCTCATTGAGGAACATGTGGTCAAACTGTTCCGTAATGCCCTTGAGGATTTCCTTCAGCCGTTTGAAATCCACCAGCATTCCGATGGAATCAAGCTCTGTCCCGGCAACATGAACGGCTACCTTCCAGGTATGGCCGTGCAGCCTGTCGCACTTTCCCGGATATCCGACGACACGATGTGCCGCGTCAAAGGTATCCAGCACTTCTAATTCATACATATAAAAAACCTCTTTTATCTTTTCTCTCTAAAAAAATCTCCCTCGTACGAGGGAGGATTTTTGAACTGCTTGCAAAAGCGCAATCACGCTTTCTCCTTGCCTATAAACTCATCATAGCTCAAAGCGCGTGTATGCTTCGTATGGCTCCACTCATGCTCATTTCTGTGCAGGAATCCGAGAAATACAATAGGAATCCACGAATAAATGAACACCGGATAGAGCAGCATATAAAGCCATGCCTTCCACTTAGCACGGATAATAGCAAGAACAATGATAGGCAGTATATACTGACCGAACATGATGAACAGCATCAACTGATACGGCAGGAAATTATAGATATTCGTATAAAACGGCGGCAGCGCAAACTGAACATAGCTGATGATAACGAATATAGTCGAAATCAGCAGGAAATATGGCTGCAGGAGATGCAGACATCCGTCCAGAATACGGATATCACGCTGACGGAAAGCCTCGCGGACCATGCGCGGGATAAAGCGCTGTCCGACATCGAACTGTCCCTGCGCCCAACGGCGGCGCTGATTCCAGGACTGCATGAAGGTCAAAGGCTTTTCATCATAGACAATGGCATCCTGTGCCCA
>NZ_CDXDFU010000198.1:0-7266 GCF_978017985.1 Schwartzia sp. (in: firmicutes)
CGTAAGAGCCGCCAATTCAAGCGCCTTGTGATAAAGCACCTCTGCCTGCTCCGTATTGACATTAAAAAATGACCGTTAGGAGATATTAAAGGTCAGCGTCCCTTTGGAATCAAGAATAGTCTTCTTGCCACAGAGAATATTGGTTTTTCGTCCGAGGATTACGTTGTTGCGGTATGTCTGGATATTCTGCTGAACGCTGACAAGTTTAGGAATACGCGCTTTAAGGAGTTTTACGATTTCCTTTGCCTGGTGCAGCTCCTCTGTTGCCGTCACCAGCACCACCATTACGCTGCCGTCTTTTCCCACGCGGCCCATTACGTGGCGCAGCACGCCCGTATGCTTATCCTCGTTATATACGGGAATATGATATTTGTCCACGGCTTCACGCATAACTGCCGCTATTACATTGTTTTCTTCCTTTTGAATAAGGCAGTTTTCCGTGTTGATGATGCGGTGCGTGCCCTGTGCAAAGCAGCCTATTGCGGCCCTGCCCTTGTCTTTTCCAACAGGAAACTGCATTTTATTTCTATAATTCCATGCATCCGAGCCCATGGTTTCATGCACGGGAACGTCTTTCTGCCCGCCGATATGCACCAGCGAGTCAATGACCTGCTGACGCTTCATTTTAAGCTGTGCCTCATAGGAAAGATGCTGCAGCTGGCAACCGCCGCATTCCTTGTATATGGGGCATTCCGGCTCGACTCTGTCCGGGCATTCGTTAATAATGCGTACCAGCCTTGCCGATGCGTAGCTTTTTTTCACAACATCAATAACCGCTTCGACTTTTTCACCGTAAAGCGCCCCGGGCACAAATACGGTGAAGCCGTCTATTCTCCCGACACCTTCACCGCCTGTCCCAAGCCTCTCAATATCAATTTCAACGGTCTGCCCTTTGGCGACCGGTATCTGCTTTTTCACAATCTTTCTCTCCATTCAATAAATAACGCCCGACAGTATGGGAATCTTCTGCCGGACGTTTTGTCCTTCAAAACTTCACTTTTTCAAATAGCTCCATGGGACTGTCCAAAAGAATCTCCGCCCCGCTTTCTATAAGCTCTGTCTTCGGGCGGAACCCCCAGGTCACTCCCACGGCAAGCGCCCCCGTGTTGTGAGCAGTTTCCATATCCACTGATGTATCTCCGAGATACACCGTTTCTTCCGGCTTTACTCCGAGCTTTTCCAGCACATAGAATACGTTCGCCGGGTCTGGTTTATGCGGCACTCCCGCACGGCCTCCCACGTACGCGTCAAAAGTTCCTTCAGCGAAAAGATTCCCCAAAAGCTCCTCTGCCGCCGACATGTGCTTATTTGTGCACACACCGATTTTTATTCCGCGTTTTTTAAGCTCTTCCAGCATTTCCACGATTCCGTCATAGGGCTTCGTTTTATGAAGGAGGTTTTTCGCGTAGATTTCCTTGTACTCAGAGAGCGCCTTTTCAACTCCCGCTTCGTCCATTTCGGGCAAAATTCGCTCAATGAGCTTTTTTGAACCGTTTCCTACGAAGTAGCGGAATGCATCCACGGGCTGCGCAGGTTTTCCGTATTTTTTAAGCACTTCATTGCCGCTGTCCGCCAAATCCTCAAGGGAATTTATAAGTGTTCCGTCCAAATCGAACACGGCTGCTTTGTATGTCATAAAGACGTTCCTCCGTATTAAAGGCCCTTTGCACGCATCTGCTCACGGATACGTTTTGCTTCGCCTTCCATTTCCTTCGCGTTGCGGCGAAGTTCATTAGCCTTTCGGATAGTAGCAGATGATTTCGTCTCCAGCCACTCTGCGTATGTCTTTGCATAAGACTCTTCAAGCTCGCAGATATGAATTCTGAGGCGGTGCAGAGTCTGTGCCGCCTGCGGAGCTTCTATAGCCGCGAGTTCTTCATGGCGTTTCTGCCAGTCAGGCAAAATGGACTCAAGCATTATCTTTCTGAGCGCCATTCTTGTTGTATCCTGCCCGAGATTGCCTGTCTGCACTATATCCACGAATTTTTTATCCATCTCGTGAATGGCACTGTCATGCTTCATCATTATGCGGTCGGTTTCTTCCACATACGCTTTGAGCATTCCCTTGCGTGATGCGGCGATGAGCTGTATAAATTCCCGGAAATTGGAGATTTCCGCCAAACGCCAGAAACCGTCCTCTGTTCTCTGAAGACGTGCCTTCAGCACAAATTCCTGTCCCACGTCCTCAGGATACACCCGTGCGGATACCACCGCCGTTCCGTCTTCTTTGTTTGTCTCTATACCCTCAAGTCCGCGGAACGTGATATTTTTCAGCCCCGCTTTGTTAACAACAACATCAGAATCCACGGAAAGCGCTGCTTTGCTTCCGGCATTTCCTCCCCAGACTCCGGTATTTACGAAGTCCTTAATAACCGAGGTAAAGCCTGCACGGAGCGGAGCCTTGAAAAGGTCTGCAAAGCCCGATACCGCGCTTCTCTGCGCGTCGTTAAGTGAAGCATCTGCATCCATCAGGCCTTCAAAGAGCGCGTCACATGAAGTGTTAACAAGGTTTTCAACATCCACATAGCGGGCAAATTTATCCTGATCATGCTTTTCGACAGCTTCCTGCATCATGCGCACCGCATATTCCGGAGTTTTTGTATAATATCCGAAATACCACGCAAGCCCTCCTGCTGCCGCAGCCGCGATGATAAAGAGCGCTATCATCAGCCGCATTCTTCCCTGTTTTGAAAATCCGCCTGCCATACGGAATCATCCTTCCAATCTTCAAAAACTTACGGAGACGGATTGTTCTCCCGTCTCCTTTTTACATATTATGCACCCACTCAGCACAATACGCAAGAACCTATGTTTAGAAAAAAATTAACCGTCCGAACGCCTTGCCGGAACAGTATTTTCAATAATTCCTCCGCCAAGAACACGGTCTCCGTCGTAAAGCACAACGGACTGTCCCGGGGTGACCGCACGCTGCGGCTCATCAAAAGTCACACGCAGGCTTCCGTCCGTGAGCATCTCCGCCGTGCACGCGCCCTCACGTCGTCCGTAACGCACCTTTGCCGTACAGCGAAACGGCTCCTTCGGAGCTTCGGACGTCCATGTAACTCTCACAGCCGTAAGCCCCGAAGCGAAAACGTCATTCGCTCCGCCCACGATAACACGGTTATTTTCCGTATCGAGCCGTACTACATACAACGGCTCGGGAGCGGCAATGCCAAGTCCCTTCCTCTGCCCTACGGTATAAAGAGGCAGCCCCTGATGCTTTCCGAGCACACGCCCAGAAAGGTCAGCCACATCTCCCGGCACAAGGCACTCAGGGCGATGCTCACGTATAAAACGTCCGTGGTCATCATCGGGGATAAAGCATATCTCCTGGCTCTCTGCCTTATGCGCTACAGGAAGGTTATATTTCTCCGCCATCTCCCGCACCTCAGGCTTTGTGAATCCACCCAGCGGCAGAAGGAAATGCGCCAGCGTATCCTGTGTCAGATGGTACAGCACATAGGACTGGTCCTTTTTTTCATCAAGTCCTTTTCTGAGCTCGTAAAGATTATTTTGTTCATTATAGATAATCTGGGCGTAGTGGCCTGTTGCCACGCAGTCCGCGCCGAGCTCCCTCGCCTTCTGCATGAGAGCGCCGAATTTCATTGCCCGGTTGCACTCAATGCACGGATTAGGCGTTCTTCCCTTCGCGTATTCATCGAGAAAATTGCACACAACATTCTTTTCAAACTCCGCACGGAAATCCAGCACATAATGCGGAATACCTAGAATGGACGCAACTCCCTGCGCATCGTTGACAGATTTTATGGAGCAGCAGCCGCGGTCGTCATCAGCTTCCCTGCTCTCCTCAGAAAGGCGCATTGTAACGCCTATTACCTCATACCCCTGCTCCTGCAGCAGAGCCGCGGTCACAGAACTGTCCACGCCGCCGCTCATGGCAGCCAGGACTCTTTTCTTTTCCTTCATATATCAGTGTATTCCTCCTTACAGCTTATGGAATACCTCCGAGTTCTCACTTACCTTTGAAATAACCTCGTTGTATTCCTGCTGCTTGCGCTGAGCTTCCGCCAAACGCTTCTGTATGCGTTCACGGTCCGGTCCGATATCCTGCTCAGTCAGTTCCTTTGTTTCTCTCAAAACCGAAAGCTTTTCATGCATGGCAATCTCTACCAGCTTGGCCTGCTGCAGCTTTATCTGTGCAATTTTCAGAAGCGCGTCGTAATTGTCAATCGTTCCAGCAGCCTGAGCGGCAGAAATCTCCTGCTTCTGGGCATCAAGCCGCGAAAGCTTTCCGATAAGCTCTTCCTCGATAGCCGTCAGCTGATGTCCGATTCTGCGCCGTTCCTGCTGTCTCTGCGGAGAATTGCCGCTCAAGCCTTTCTCAAGATCAAGCCGCTCCGGCTGCTTCAGCTCATCAACATTTTTAGGCACAGTCGCCTCATCAACCCTAAGCTCCACAGAACCGTAATCACCCGAGAGCGACGGCACTGCCGGCTTCTTCTTTTCAACCGGCTGCTCCTCCTGCGCCTTGGGTGCAGGCTTTTCCATGTTCTGCATCTGAAGCTCCGTGAGACAGAACACTCCCATCATAGCACAAAGTACCAGCGCGGCGCCCAAAAACGTAAGCCGCATACCGGCTCCGCTGACACGTATCGCCATGACGATACAAACAAAACAGAGAACCACCATCAGAAAGACTACGGCAAAAATCGCCTGCGTTGATAAGATACCCATGTTCACTTTCCTTTCCTTCTTCTCTTTCCCCCGCTTTTCTGATAAACTGAAAAACAAAGGAGCGAGAACTATGCATACTTCCGGCCTTATTGCCGAATATAACCCTTTTCACAATGGGCACAGACTGCAGCTGAATAACATTCGTGCCGTCCTCGGCAGCGATACGTCTATCGTAGTCTGCATGAGCGGTGCCTTCACCCAGCGCGGCAGCGCAGCCGTTCTCCCGAAAGGAGTGCGCGCCCGCTGTGCGGTAGAAAACGGAGCCGATCTTGTAATCGAGCTGCCGACTGTTTTTGCTGTCCGAAGCGCCCAGTATTTCGCCGAAGGCGGTGTCCGCCTGCTCGCTTCTCTTGGTATCATAGATACCCTTGCCTTCGGTACAGAATGTGAGGATTCTTCATTTTCGGCACGCATTGCCGAAAAACTGCGCCTGCCTGAAACTCAGCAGTCACTCCGCGATATTATGAAGCAAGGCCATTCCTACGCGGAGGCCTTGACGAAGGCACTTGATCTTACCGCAGAAGAGGCTGATGAAATGCGGCAGCCAAACAACATTCTTGCCGTTGAATATCAGCGCGCCCTTCAGACCTATGCCCCCGAAATCAAGCCTCTGCCGCTGCTACGCAGAGGAAGCGGCTATCATGATTCTGAGATTTCATCTGAATATCCCAGCGCTTCTGCCATACGAAGAAGCATTTCGGAAACAGGCCTGACTGATGCCGTCCGGAAGGCTGTACCGGCTTCGGTTTTTTCCGCTCTTGAAAAAGAGCCCTGCTTCCCAAATGACGAACGGCTTTTCCGCCCGCTTCTTGCGAAGCTCTATACCATATCCCCCGAGGTCCTCGCCAATAGTATTGGCATAAACGAGGGACTTGAGAACAGAATCATTTCCGCTGCGAAAACAGCAGGCTCTTTAGAGGAGCTCTGTGATTCCCTCAGCAGCCGCAGATATCCGAAGAGCCGTATAAGAAGAACTCTTCTGTCCCTGCTTTTCGCCCCTTCATCTGCCGAATACAGGCATTATGAGGAAAGCGGTCCGCTCTATATCCGTGTTCTGGCATTTAATGAACGCGGACGCGGTCTTTTGAAGGAAATACGCGAAAAGGGCAGTCTGCCTCTTGTTTCCAGGGTACGCCCCTTCCTGCGCCACAGTTCCGATGAACCTGACACCCCTGCGCAGCGTATGCTTTATTATGACACGGTGGCCTCCGACCTGCGGGGACTGACATTAGAGCCGATTCCGTCTGCCGGAGAAGATTTTCTGCTTTCTCCCGCCTATGTCAAATAACTCAGCCCAAAAAGCTGAAGAACAGCCATACTGCAGCGCCCACAACAAGCGCCACAAGTGCCACCGGCAAAGCAATAAAGAAGATAAATGCCAGTATGCCTGCAATAATCAGAAAAAGCCATATCTTTCGCATCAGCGACCCGTTGTCGCCGAAAGACATATAATGTATCCGCGGCCCTGATGTGCGCTCAAACCGCACGTCCTGTTGAGGGCCGCTGTTTTCGTCATAGGAGCCTGCTTCCTCGATGGTCACCCCATCATAATTCATCTTCTCGTCCTGCGACAGGACACGAACCTTATTTTCATCTGAATCCGCGCAGACAGGGCAGCGTCCTTCCTCATTCAATTCCGAACCACATCGCTCACAGCGCATCAAACAGCCTCCTTCAAAACCATCTTTTTCATAACCGTATCAGACCTGATACAACGCCTGCACGCTGCCTTCCTCAGTTCTGTACCGCGGGTCCAGCTCCACCAGCTTCAGCACGGCTCCGACCTTTTCTATCATGGATATGGTTGCCTGCTTTGTAGTCTGAAGAAGCGTAATTATTTCATCAGCCGCACGGTAATCCATACCGTTGAGCCCCTGAATCAAAATCAGTACGGCAGCAACAAGCGCTTTACGGCTCCGTATCTCCCTCTTGCCGATTGTCGAAATATAATCCGCATAAAGCCTTTTAGCCATCTCCGCCGCATAGCAGCTGAACCCGAATCTATGCGCCGCGTCAGCGATTTCCTCCTGTCCGGGGGACAGAAGCGAAGCATTCCCTTCGGGACGCTCCGGAAGTTCTGCCATCTCCGTCGGAATAACCTTGAGCTGCGCGAAATTGGCCAAAATATTGATTGTATGGCGCACAGAAATGGCATGCCGTGTAAAGAAATCCTGCAGCGTCGCATGCGGCATCTGATATTTCTTAAATGCCTCGTACTGGTGCAGTACCTCCTCCTTTATGCGTTTCCGCAAATGCGTTGAAGCCTGCATTGCCGTGACATAATTCAGCAGCATGATTCCCTCGGGATATAAATGCCCGTAAAGGATAAGATTCTTGAAATCCGTATATCCGTTGTCCGGAATCGGAAGCAGCATCTGCTCATCAGTGAACAAATCCTTGCAAAATATGCAGTCCTGCTCCGTACGGGTGACGTAGAATATCGAAAGCCGTGTTTTAAGAAGGTCCTTCAGGATATATTTATCTCCCGAAGACAAAACCTTTCTTCCACGTTCAAGAAAATAGCGAAGGGGAGTAATGTCCTCTGCCATCATATGATAATCAAAAAAGAAA
>NZ_CDXDFU010000199.1:0-12727 GCF_978017985.1 Schwartzia sp. (in: firmicutes)
GGAAAGCCCATAGGCAACTGGTCAAAAAGCACAGGCTTCCGCACCTCTCCCACTGATAACTGGGAGATTGCGGTTTTCGGTGACAGCATAAGCCATGGCGGCGGTCATATTTCCTTTGGCCCTGCAGACCTCGAATACAGTTGGCTCACGTATTTGAACAGCCCTGCAGTAAACCTTTCACAGAGTGGCAATCTCACCAGTGACATGCTGGCAAGGTTCGAGCGTGATGTCGTACCGTTCCACCCGAAATATCTGCTTATTATGGGCGGTTCAAACGACCTGCGTTCCGATGATTATTCAGTCGAAAGCGCAATGCAGAATATGGACGCTATCGAAAAAAAATGCCGTGAGCACGGTATACGTCCTATTTTCCTAACGCTGCCCCCTGTGAATACAGCCAACATTGCGCGTGCCTTCTCCGAGCCTACTGACCCGGCGTGGAAGGAAAAATTTGCCCGTTTCAATGATTTTCTACGTCAAAAACCTCATATAGACGTTGCAAAATCCTTTGCTGCCTACAGCAGCGAAAAAGCCGAGCTTCCTGAGTGGCTGGGCTATGACGGACTGCATGAGGATATTATAGGCAAGCAGCTCATAGCCGCCCGTGTCAATGCTGACTGGGAAAATGCGGTGCAGGCAGCTGATGAATGGTTCAATCAATAATTAAACAAATAATCCCGATAAAAGGAAGGTGTATCGTATGCAGGCAATCGAAATCAAACCCGGAGTCTACTGGGTAGGCGCTATAGACTGGTCTCTGCGCAATTTTCACGGTTATACCACAAGCCGCGGTTCGTCGTATAACGCGTATCTCATCATTGACGAGAAAATCACGCTGATTGACACGGTAAAAGCGCCCTTCCGTGACGAGCTTATTTCACGTATTTCCTCAGTTATTCCGCCGGAAAAAATCGACTACATTGTGTCAAACCATGTGGAACCCGACCACTCCGGCTGTCTTGATTTTCTGATTCATCACTGCTGTCCCAACGCTACTGTTGTTACCAGCACCCCGCAGGGGCTGAAAGGGCTTACGGCCCGCTACGGCGACCTTCCGTATAAGACCGTCAAAACAGGCGATTCCTTCTCCATAGGAAAACGTACGCTGCAGTTCGTGGCTACCCCCATGCTCCATTGGCCTGACAGTATGGTAACGTACTGCCCCGAGGAAAAAATTCTTTTCTCCAATGATGCATTCGGGCAGCACTTAGCGTCCAACCGACGTTTTGATGATGAAAACGACCTTCACACCGTACTTGAAGAGGCAAAGAAATACTATGCCAATATCCTTATGCTCTATGGCAAGCAGGCTCAGTCAGCGCTTGAAGCCCTCAGCAGATTGGATATAGAAACCATCGCCGTAGGTCACGGTGTAATATGGCGTTCTCACATTTTGGATATCATTGCCGCATACGAGAAATGGAGCGATGACGAGGTAGATGACAGCGCCGTTGTGGTATTTGATACCATGTGGGAATCAACCCGAAAGATTGCCGATGCCATAACAGACGCTTTCACGGAAAAAGGAATACACGTCCATTACCATGACCTTCGTGTTTCGCCCTTCTCCGACGTAATCACGGATGTTCTCACCAGCAAATATCTCGCTGTAGGCTCGCCTACTCTGAACAATCAAATGCTGCCCCCTGTGGCAGGCTTCCTCTGCTACCTTAAAGGCTTTGTTCCAAAAGGACGCCAAGCCTTTGCTTTCGGCTCATACGGCTGGGGAGGACAGAGTATTGCACAGGTTGATGCGGAGCTAAAAGCCGCCGGCTGCGACATAGTGCTCGACCCTATCCGCATCGCAAATATTCCCACAGAAAAAGACCTCTCGGATATTCGCGAGAAAATAAAAAATCTCTGAACCACACAAAAAAGCAGAGCTTCGTGAAAAACACGAAGCCCTGCTTTTTATTATGGTCAAATCTTGAACTGTGCCATTTGCTTCTGCAAGTCCTGGGACATTGCTTTGAGAGCCATGCTGGCTTCGGACATTTCATGCATTATGGAGGACTGTTCTTCCGTAGATGCCGATACAGACTGTGCTTCGTGGGACGTCTTTATGCTGACCTCACGAATTCTGTTCACAGACTCCACAACCGTCTGGCTGCTTGCGTTGACATTGTCAATGTCCTTAATAGCATGCTCGATATTCAGATAGAGAACATTTACCATTTCTTCGATAGTGGTAAATGCCTGTCCTGCTTCGTTGACAAGGGTTGTATTCTTTTCAACGGATGCGTTGCCCTTCGCCATAGCCTGAACCGCTTCTTCAGTATCCTTCTGGATTGCGCTGATGAGGGCTGCGATGTTTCCTGCCGCCTCGCCGGACTGCTCGGCAAGCTTTCTGACTTCCTCTGCGACGACTGCAAATCCGCGTCCTGCTTCGCCTGCACGTGCTGCCTCAATAGCCGCGTTAAGTGCAAGAAGGTTCGTCTGGGCAGCAATATTGGATATGGTGTCGATAATCTGTCCGATTTCCGTAGAACGCTCACCAAGGGACTGAACGACACGGGATACATTCTGTATTTCTTCTGCCAGCTCGTTCATGGAGGTAACAGCGTTGTCTATTGCCTTGCGGCCATTGGCAGCACCTTCACGGCTTCCGTCTGCCGCGGTCTGCATTTCCTGCGAAGCATTGGAAAGCTCTGTCATCTGATCTCCCATGTTGTCCGTCTGGCGTGCGACCTCATCAAGCTCATCAGCCTGTTCTCCCGCACCCTCTGCCATCTTAACAACACTTTCTGCAACCACCTGAACACTCTTGGAGGTTTCAGCTGCGTTCAGAGCAAGCGTATTGCTGGACTCCGTTACCTGCTGTGCAGACTGGGATACGTTCTTCATAAGAGCACGTATCTTCCTTTGCAGTTCATTCGTGCCTTTTGCGATATCTCCGATTTCATCGTCGGTATCAATAGGAATATCCTTGCCGCGAAGGTCTCCGTCTGCAACCTTTTTCAGTGCACCGGCTACAAACTCCAGGGGCTTAATCATTTTTCCGATAAACATCCAGGACAGTCCGCCGGCGATAATCTGAAGGATAACAGCCGCTATCACATTTACCTTTATGAAGTGGTTCTGGATTCCTTCAATCTGCTCCATGGGAATACCCATGAACATCATGCCGACTACCTGCCCGCTGCTGTTTTTAAGCGGAGCATAGCTGCAAAGATAGCGGTTTCCCAAAACCTCAGCCATACCTGTGAAATTTTTACCTTCCTTTATTACCTGCTGAATAACAGCCTCGGATGCTTTTGTTCCTGTTGGACGTTTCCCGCTCCCGTCCTTGAATGTCGTTGCAACGCGTGTATCTCCGGCAAACAGCGTCACGTTGTTTCCGCTGAGCTGTCCGAGATGGTCTACCAGCTCATTGTTGTCATTCATTTTCGCGTCGTTCTTATAAAGAACACCGTCCTTGACGCTCCACTCGCCCTTGTGCTTCAAGTCCACTACTTCCATACACTGCGTCAGGTCTCTGGACGCCTTTGACTCAAGCGCAACCTCAAACCCATCGCTTGCATTCCGGTAGCTCAATATGCCTATCAGAATACTTACGAGGAGTAGAAATACGTTAAAACCTATTATTGCTTTCTGCCGGACCTTCATGTCAAACATCTCCTTTGTTATTCATAATGACCCAGTATGGTAAGGCACCCCGAATACTTGCGCAGAAGCCGGAACCCACCCGTATTTACGATTCCATTTCTTATTTCTATAGTATCATGTAATTATGTAAATGTTAATATATTTTTTGAAAATTTAGTTATTTAAGGACAAAAATAACTCCGCATAAATCGAGCTTATGCGGAGTTAATATCAAAGGTTAAATATGTAATTAGACGAGAGATGCGCGAAGCTCTTCTCCTGTTTTCGGAGAGAGGTATGCAGGCGGTACATCCAGTACAGTCATGCAGCCCTTTTTGCCATGTTGTGCAAGGCGTACAAGCGCACGTGCATAAGCAACAAGAACACTGGTCGTAAACTCAGGATTGGAATCAAGCTTCAGACTGAACTCGATTACATGCTTATGCTCTTTGTTGTTGCCTGTAGCACCGGAACGAATAACAAATCCACCGTGTGCAAGACCGCCGTGATTCTTCAAAAGCTCTTCTTCGCTGATAAAATGAACTGTTGTATCATAGTCAGCAAAGTAGTTCGGCATGGTTTTGATTTCTTTTTCTACCTGTGCGGCATCTGCGCCGTCCTCAAGGACAACATAGCACTCACGGGTATGCTTCTGGCGTGTAGTAAGTTCAGGCTGCGAACCGCTTCTTACTGCTTCAAGAGCACTTTCTACAGGAACCGTGTACTGTTTCGCGTTTTTGACTCCTTTAATACGGCGGATAGCATCTGAATGACCCTGGCTGACACCTTTGCCCCAGAATGTATAGTCCTTTCCTTCCGTAAGTATAACATTGCCGTAAAGACGTGCAAGGGAGAACATGCCCGGGTCCCAGCCTACGGAAATAATAGCTGCCTTACCGCCCTTTTTAGCGGCAGCATCGACTGCATCAAAATGCTGCGGAAGATTTGCGTGTGTATCGAAGCTGTCTACCACGTTAAAAAGCTCTGCGAGCTTCGGTGTCTGCTCCGGAAGATCCGTTGCGCTGCCGCCGCAGAGAATCATAACATCAATTTTATCCTTCCACTCTGCCACATCAGACGCGCTGACGACAGGAACGCCTGCAAGGCGAATTTTTACCTGTGACGGGTCACGGCGTGTAAATACCGCAGCGAGCTCCATGTCAGGATTAGCCTCTACTGCATACTCAACACCGCGTCCGAGATTGCCATAACCGAAAATACCGATTTTAATGCTCATTTTCTTGTTCTCCTTTACCATCTCTATATTTTTTATCATATCTACTATACCTGCGTGGTCTATTATACTCCATAGTATGATAAAAAAAAAGATACCGGACACATATTTGTGCCCGATATCTTTGTATACTTTTACTCAGCAGCCTGACCGACTTCTTCAGCTGCAGGTGCAGCTTCAACGGTACCCTCCGGTTTATCCGGATCGACTACATTGATATTGCGGTAGCGTCCCATACCTGTGCCGGCAGGAATCAGCTTACCGATGATAACGTTCTCCTTGAGACCGATGAGCGGGTCAACCTTACCCTTGATAGCTGCATCCGTCAGGACACGTGTCGTCTCCTGGAAGGAAGCTGCCGACAGGAAGGAATCCGTCGCCAGAGATGCCTTCGTGATACCGAGAAGAATCGGTTTTGCCACTGCCGGCTCGCCGCCCTCTTCGATAACGCGCGCATTGACTGCCTCAAACGAGTTGATATCAATATATTCACCCGGCAGGAAACCTGTATTGCCGGATTCTTCAATCTTAACCTTGTGCAGCATCTGGCGTACCATGACCTCGATATGCTTATCGTTGATCTCAACGCCCTGTCCCTTGTACACTTTCTGAACTTCGTATACGAGGTAACGCTGCGTATCCTTAAGACCGCATACGCGGAGGATATCATGCGGGTTGATGGAGCCTTCGGTAATCTTGTCACCCGGCTTCATGTGGTCGCCGTCATGGGCAGCCATACGTGCGCCGTACGGGACAGCGTATTCACGAGGTTCGCCGTCTTCCGGCGTAATCGTAACTTTGCGCATACCCTTGACATCGGTAACCTCTGCCACACCCTCGATTTCAGCGATGATAGCATGGTGCTTCGGTTTACGTGCCTCGAAAAGCTCCTCGACACGCGGAAGACCCTGTGTGATATCGTCGCCGGCAACACCGCCGGAGTGGAACGTACGCATCGTGAGCTGTGTACCCGGCTCACCGATAGACTGAGCTGCGATGATACCGACAGCCTCACCCACATCGACTTCTGTTGCGTTTGCAAGGTCACGGCCGTAGCACTTGACGCAGACACCGTACTGGGATTTACACGTCAGCACGCTGCGGATAGATACGTGGTCACGAACCTTGACAATTTCTTTTGCCATATCTTCATCAACAGTGTCGTTGAGGCTGGCAACCTTCTCACCCGTTTCCGGATTGATGATGTCTTCTGCAAGAACACGGCCGACGATACGCTCTTCAAGCGGCTCGATGACACGGTTGCCCTCGCGGATAGCTTCAACTTCGATACCGCGGACATTGTTATTACGGACTTTGACTTCGCGCGCATCGCTGTCAAGAGCCTTGTTAACAAGCTCTTCTGTGAGCAGCGTGTCTGCAGCGATAAGCTCCTCGCCGTCCTTCGTGACGACAGCCTTTGTTGTCTTCTTGCCGACCATCTCGCGGATGATGGATTTGCGGATAGCAATCTTCTCATCCTCGTCAGTTACGCCGAGAACGACTGTCTCGGAGAGCATAGCGTTGCTGATAACAGCCTCGGAGAGAGCCAGGGAGCCGCGGATAACGACTTCCGGAACACCATTTTCGCCGATTGTCGTGAGGTCGTCTTCAGAAAGAACCGTATCACGCGGCAGGATAATCTCGCCCGTTGCCGGGTCGACAATATCTGCGCCGAGAACACGGCCGAAGAGCATGTCATGCAGGATAGCGACTGCCTCTTCAGAGGAGTCAGCCAGTCTTGCACGGTCACGTACAAGGTTGATTCCGACAACGTCGCAGTCTTCCTCGCGGACAATGACATCCTGAGCGACGTCGACAAGACGGCGCGTGAGGTAACCGGAGTCAGCCGTACGGAGAGCCGTATCAGCAAGACCTTTGCGGGCACCATGCGAAGAAATGAAGTAATCGGAAACCGTAAGACCTTCACGGAAGTTAGCCGTAATCGGAAGGTCGATAATCTTACCGGACGGGTCAGCCATAAGACCACGCATACCTGCGAGCTGACGCATCTGCTGTGCGTTACCGCGGGCACCGGAGTCAGCCATCATGAAGATCGGGTTGAAGGAATCCATGTTGTCCATCATGGCTTTACCGACATCATCTGTCGTCTTCTGCCAGAGAGCAATGACCTTCTTATAACGCTCTTCCTCAGTCATAAGACCGCGGCTGAACTGACGTTCAATCTTATTGACTTCCTTCTTGGTTTCATCAATCATGCCCTGCTTCTCAGGCGGTACGATAACGTCGGAGATAGCGACGGTCATGCCGGCGATGCAGGCATAATGATAACCGAGATTCTTTACATTATCGATAACGACAGCCGTCTTGCCAGCTCCGAAATGCTTGAAGCAGTTGGCAACGAGTCTGCCCATCTCTTTCTTGTCAATACGAATACCGTAGCACCACTGACCGTCCTCATCTTTGCGATAATAACGGATTTCCGGCGGCAGGATTTCGTTGAAAATCATGCGGCCGAGAGATGTTTTAACAACACCGTAGCCTTCGATAAGCGTATGGATTTCAGCCTGAAGTGCGAGCTCCTTCTGCTGATATGCCAGGAGTGCTTCCTCGATACCCGTGACGAATTTGCCTTCGCCCTTTGCACCCGGACGGAGAATCGTCAGGTAGTAGGAACCGAGAATCATATCCTGCGTCGGAACGATAATCGGGTTACCGTCCTTCGGTGCAAGGATATGGTTGGCAGCAAGCATCAGGATACGAGCCTCTGCCTGTGCCTCCGCGGAAAGCGGAAGATGAATAGCCATCTGGTCGCCGTCGAAGTCGGCATTGTATGCCGTACATGCCAGCGGATGGAGTTTAAGAGCACGGCCTTCTGTAAGAACCGGCTCGAATGCCTGAATACCGAGACGATGAAGCGTCGGGGCACGGTTCAGGAGAACCGGATGCTCTTTGATGACCTCTTCAAGTACGTCCCAAACCTCAGGACGGACACGCTCAACCATGCGTTTTGCAGCTTTGATATTGCCTGCAACACCGCTGTTGACGAGCTTCTTCATAACGAAAGGCTTGAAGAGCTCAAGCGCCATTTCCTTCGGCAGACCGCACTGGTGAAGTTTAAGCTCAGGACCGACAACGATAACGGAACGGCCGGAATAGTCGACACGTTTACCGAGCAGGTTCTGACGGAAACGTCCCTGCTTACCTTTGAGCATATCGGAAAGCGATTTCAATGGACGGTTGCCCGGACCCGTTACAGGACGTCCGCGGCGGCCGTTGTCGATAAGAGCATCGACAGCTTCCTGCAGCATGCGTTTCTCGTTGCGGACAATGATATCCGGAGCGCCGAGATTCAAAAGACGCTTCAGGCGGTTGTTTCGGTTAATTACACGGCGATAGAGGTCGTTGAGGTCGGACGTTGCAAAGCGGCCGCCGTCCAGCTGGACCATAGGACGGAGTTCCGGCGGAATTACCGGTACAACATCCATAATCATCCATGCAGGATCATTTCCGGATTTACGGAAAGCCTCAACAACTTCGAGGCGGCGGATTGCGCGCACTTTACGCTGTCCGCTGACTTCCTCGAGTTCTTTGCAGAGCTCTTCGCTCATTTTATCAAGGTCAAGGTCAACGAGGAGCTCTTTGACTGCCTCGGCACCCATGCCGACGCGGAAGCCCGCGCCATATTTTTCGCGTGCCTCATGGTACTCGCTTTCCGTCAGAAGCTGCTTTCTGATAAGCGGCGAATCTGCCGGGTCAAGTACGATGTACGATGCGAAATAAAGCACTTTTTCAAGAGAACGCGGCGAAATATCGAGAATCAGACCCATACGGCTCGGGATTCCCTTGAAATACCATATATGTGATACCGGAGCAGCAAGCTCAATATGACCCATACGCTCACGGCGTACCTTTGAACGTGTTACCTCGACGCCGCAGCGGTCGCAGATAATGCCCTTATAACGGATACGTTTGTATTTACCGCAATGGCACTCCCAATCGCGTGTAGGTCCGAAAATACGCTCGCAGAAAAGACCGTCGCGTTCCGGTTTAAGTGTACGATAGTTGATAGTCTCCGGTTTCTTTACCTCACCGTAGGACCACTCGCGGATTTTGTCCGGCGATGCCAGACCGATTCTCATGGAATCGAAATTATTTACATCCAACAAGGGGTTGTCACTCCCTTCTTATTCTTCCGAGTTGTCATCAGGATCGACTTCCCCATTGTCATCCTGATCCATATTGCCCAGGTCTGCGATGATATCCGTGTCATCGGAAGCATCCTCCGAATCACCGTCTTCATCGAAACTCTCTTCCGAGGCTCTGCCCTGCGGTGCAGGTGCTTCGCCCGTCGGATCGACACCGTTAACATCAAGATCGAGTTCACGTGCCGTCTCGTTGATATCATCATCATCGTCCTGAATAACAATTTCCTGTGCATCCTCAGAGAGCACCTTGATATCAAGACCGATACTCTGGAGTTCTTTGATAAGAACCTTGAAGGACTCAGGCACACCCGGTTCAGGGATATTCTCGCCCTTCACAATAGCTTCATAAGTCTTAACACGGCCTACGACATCATCTGACTTGACCGTGAGAATTTCCTGCAGCGTGTAAGCAGCACCGTAAGCCTCCAGTGCCCAAACCTCCATCTCACCGAAGCGCTGACCGCCGAACTGAGCTTTACCACCCAGCGGCTGCTGCGTAACGAGGGAGTACGGGCCCGTAGAGCGGGCATGAATCTTATCCGCAACAAGATGATGCAGTTTAAGGAAGTATGTGCAGCCGACCGTTACGCGGTTCTCGAACGGTTCGCCTGTACGGCCGTCGTAAAGGACAGTCTTTCCGTCTACAGGAAGTCCTGCAGCCTTGACCGTACCGAATACGTCTTCCTCGCCTGCGCCGTCAAAGACCGGAGTTGCGATATGAATACCTGCAATGTCCGGCTTCGGCATGCCGTATTTATCGAAATCATATCCTGCATCTCTGAGACGCTGCTCAACCGTAGGATCGTTTGCTTTAATCTGCTTGCCGATTTCACGGACAGCCATACCGAGATGAACCTCGAGGATCTGTCCGATATTCATACGTGACGGAACGCCCAACGGGTTCAGAACGATATCGACCGGCGTGCCGTCCGGCAGGAACGGCATATCCTCCTGACGCATGATACGGGAAACGACACCCTTGTTACCATGACGTCCGGACATCTTATCACCGACGGAAATCTTACGTTTCTGTGCGATGTAAACGCGAACGAGCTGATTTACGCCCGGAGCGAGCTCATCATTGTTCTCGCGCTTGAAGATTTTAACATCGACAATCTTACCTGCTTCGCCGTGCGGTACACGGAGGGAAGTGTCACGGACCTCACGTGCCTTCTCACCGAAGATTGCACGGAGGAGACGCTCCTCAGCAGTAAGCTCGGTTTCTCCCTTCGGAGTAACCTTACCGACGAGGATATCGCCCGGACGGACATCAGCACCGATACGGATGATACCGTCTTCATCCAGGTCGCGGAGAGCATCCTCTGCAACGTTCGGAATATCGCGTGTAATCTCCTCAGGTCCGAGCTTCGTATCACGGGCATCGCACTCATATTCCTCAATGTGAATAGAAGTGTAAAGATCCTGTTTTACGAGGTTCTCACTGAGAAGAACAGCATCCTCGTAGTTGTAGCCTTCCCACGGCATGTAAGCAACGATGATGTTGAAGCCGAGAGCAAGCTCGCCGTGGTCTGTGGAAGGACCGTCAGCGATAGGCTGTTTTTCTACTACCTTCTCGCCCTTGTAGACGATAGGTACCTGATTTATGCAAGTTCCCTGGTTGGAACGCTGGAATTTCTGAAGCTTGTAGATATCCAGGTCGCCTTTTTTCGTACGGACCTGAATCTGGTCTGCCGTAACTTCCTCGACAGTACCAGGACGTTTTGCAAGAACCATAACGCCGGAGTCACATGCTGCCTTGTACTCCATGCCTGTACCAACCAGCGGTGCCTGCGTGCGGAGCAAAGGAACAGCCTGACGCTGCATGTTTGCACCCATGAGTGCGCGGTTAGCATCATCGTTTTCAAGGAACGGAATCATTGCCGTAGCGATGGAAACGACCTGCTTCGGCGAAACGTCCATGTAGTCAACGCGCTCGCGAGCCGCAAGGATTGTATCCTCATGGCGGCGTGCCGTGACGCGCTCGTTGAGGAACCATCCGTTCTCATCAAGCGGTTCGTTTGCCTGAGCAATAGTAATATTATCCTCTTCATCAGCCGTCAGGTAACGGACAGTATCCGTAACGATGTGGTTGACCTTATCCACCTTGCGGTACGGAGTCTCAATGAATCCGAAACGGTTGATACGTCCGTAGTTAGACAGAGAACCGATAAGACCGATGTTCGGACCTTCAGGCGTCTCAATCGGGCACATACGGCCGTAATGAGAGTTATGTACGTCTCGGACTTCGAAGCCTGCACGCTCACGGGACAGACCACCGGGTCCGAGAGCCGAGAGACGGCGTTTATGCGTAAGCTCGGACAGCGGATTGTGCTGGTCCATGAACTGAGAAAGCTGCGAAGAACCGAAGAATTCTTTAATAGCTGCAACAACAGGACGGATGTTGATAAGCGCCTGCGGCGTGATAACATCAATATCCTGAATGGACATACGCTCGCGAATAACGCGCTCCATACGGGAAAGACCGATACGGAACTGGTTCTGAAGGAGCTCGCCTACAGAACGGACGCGGCGGTTGCCGAGATGGTCGATATCATCTGTGTTGCCTACTCCGTCGAACAGGTCGAGGAGATAGTTGATGGACGCCATGATATCGTTGCGTGTAATCGTACGGTGGTGATACTCAAGCGTCGGAGAGCAGATAAGCTTCATACGCGGAATATCAAGCTCTTCCGTCTTCACCTTGATGAAGAGGACAACTGCTTCTTCCTCACCGAAGATAGCCTTCTCACGTGCTTCATCAATATCATCGAGCATAGACTCCTCGATGACAGTATCAGCCGGCAGAACGATTTCTCCCGTCTCTTTATCAACAACAGGCTCCGCAAGCATCTGACCGAGAATACGGCGTTTCCAGCCGAGCTTCTTCGTCAGCTTGTAACGTCCGACCGTAGCGAGGTCGTAACGTTTCGGGTCAAAGAACAGAGCGTTCAAAAGCTGCTGCGCGTTGTCAACCGTCGGCGGTTCGCCCGGACGGAGACGTTTATAAATTTCAACCAGAGCTTCTTCTCTGGAATTAACATTATCTTTTTCGTTCTCAAGAGTCGTCTTGATGAGCGGATGATTATCAAAGAGATCCAGAATCTCCTGATTTGTGCCGTATCCAAGAGCACGAATCAGAACCGTAACCGGCATTTTGCGGGTACGGTCGATACGGACGGACAGAATGTCATTTGCATCTGTCTCAAGTTCAATCCACGCACCGCGGTTAGGAATAACCTGTGCGTTGTAGAGTTTTTTACCGGACGGGTCAATTTCCATACCATAGTATGCGCCCGGAGAACGAACGAGCTGGCTGACGATAACACGCTCTGCACCGTTGATGATGAACGTGCCCGTATCAGTCATAAGCGGGAAATCGCCCATAAAGACTTCCTGCTCTTTAATCTCACCCGTCTCTTTATTAATGAGACGAACATTCACACGAAGCGGAGCCGCAAGTGTGACATCGCGTTCTTTGCATTCATCGAGCCCATATTTCGGCTCTCCCAAAGAAAAACTCTCAAACGAGAGTACAAGATTCCCCGTAAAATCAGATATCGGGGAAATATCACGGAAAATCTCCTGCATGCCCTCATCGAGAAACCACTTGTAGGAATTTCTCTGGATATCAAGCAAATGCGGCATTTCCATGACTTCTTTGATTTTCGCATAGCTATACCTGGTTCTCTTGCCTACCGGCACAGGATTAAACATTAAATCCTTCACTCCTTAGCCTAAGGAC
>NZ_CDXDFU010000200.1:0-2942 GCF_978017985.1 Schwartzia sp. (in: firmicutes)
TTATATACCGGCATGCTTAAAGCCTCCTTTGCATGAAATGGGTAAGTAAATGTTTCACGTGAAACATTTAGAAAGATTTCGTGATGAGGATATTGTATCATATTTTTAGAGAAAGAGAGGCATTCTTTTTTAGAGGCAACAAGCGCAAGATTTCTTTTTGCTATTTATTCTTGACGGGGCAAAGCCCCGTCAAAGTGATATAAGACTAGATAACGTTGTGTAAATAGAGGACAGCATGGCTTAACACATTTTATAATACCCAATTATTCAAATTTTGCCTTTGGCAAAATTTGAATAATTGCGCTATAATAATATAAGTTAATTCTGTGTGATATCTCATACAGTTGGGAGATAAGGCGGTGAACTTTTTGGCAAAGATAATCGCGATTGCCAATCAAAAAGGCGGCGTTGGAAAGACCACCACGGCGGTCAACCTTTCTGCCTGCCTCGGTAAGCTCGGCAAGCGTGTACTGCTTGTTGACTTTGACCCGCAGGGCAATGCAACCACAGGCTGCGGGCTGGATAAAACGTCATTGGAGAAAAGCGTATATCAGGTCATTATGAGAGAATTGAACCTGAAGGATGTTGTGCAGCATACGGAATATGAGATTGATGTTCTGCCTGCAAGCATTGACCTTGCAGGGGCAGAGGTAGAGCTGGCTACATCTGAGGAAAGAGAAACCCGCCTTAAGGACGCCCTTGATACTGCAAGGGGAGATTATGATTATATTATCATCGACTGCCCTCCTTCACTGGGGCTTTTGAGTCTTAATTCTCTTGCTGCCGCCGATGGAATCCTTGTACCGATTCAGTGCGAGTTCTACGCTTTGGAGGGACTTTCCCAGATTGTAGATACCATTGATCTGGTTCATGAGGAAATAAATCCGGACCTTCAGATTGCAGGAGTGCTTCTTACCATGTTCGACCCGCGTACAAATCTTTCGGCGCAGGTGGTTGATGAGGTGAAGAAGTTCTTCGAGGACAAGGTCTTTGATACGATTATTCCGAGAACAGTCCGTCTCAGCGAGGCGCCTTCATACGGTATGCCTGTCATCGCGTATGATTCTGCAGCGAAGGGCGCGAAGGTATACATGGAACTTGCGGAGGAGGTACTCAGACGTGGCTAAAAAAAGCGGACTGGGAAAAGGCCTGGGCGCGTTGGGCCTCAAAAAAGATGCAAAAAAGGAAATAAAGCAGACAGCTGCTCCGGCACCCGTTGAGCTGAAGGAAGGCGAAGCGGTCAGGGAGCTTGCTCTGAAGGATATACACCCCAACGAAAAGCAGCCGAGAAAAACCTTTGACGAGGATTCCTTGGACGAGCTGAAGGAGTCAATCCGTCAGTACGGTGTTCTTCAGCCGATACTCGTAAAGAAGTCCGACCGGGGCTACGAGCTTATTGCCGGTGAGCGCCGCTATCGTGCTGCAAAGCTCGCGGGATTAAAGACAATCCCTGCCATTGAGCGTAAATTTACGCAGCAGGAGCTTACAGAGGTTGCCCTCATTGAAAACCTGCAGCGTGAGGACCTGAACGCTATCGAAGAAGCGCAGGCATACGCTCATTTAATGAAGGAATTTTCCATGACGCAGGAACAGCTCTCGGGCAAAATCGGCCGAAGCCGTTCGCACATTGCAAACTTCCTGCGGCTTTTGAAGCTGCCTGAGCGTGTCCAGGAGAGCCTTATTCAGGAAGTAATCTCCATGGGCCAGGCAAAGCCGCTGCTTTCCCTTGAGGATAAGACACTGCAGCAGGCTGCCGCGAACTATATTATCGACCATGAGCTTTCCGCCCGTGAGGCTGAAACGCTTGTCGCACGGCTGAAGAAGGACCCGACAATCCTTGACGAAAAGACGGAAAAGAAAAAGGAGAAGCCGCAGAGCACCGCCGATGTATTTATGGCGGACGCGGAGGAGCAGCTCCGGATATTCTTCGGAACAAAGGTCAAAATTCTGCCGGGCAAAAAACGGAGTAAAATTGAGATAGAGTTCTACTCTCCGGAGGATTTGAGCCGTATAGTCGAGACAATTCATGAGATTCACGGCAATGATGTTGCAAGAAAGACTGAACTGCTTCGTCAGGCGTCGAAAAAGTTCATAACCTGATTTTGGGAGGAAATCATTTCTAATGGAAGAAATATTGAAGCTTATTACGTTAAATGCCAATTATATAATCGTCGGTCTCAGCGGTCTGGTTTTGCTGCTGTTCTTTATCATCATCTGGCAGGGAGTCAGCATTTCCGGACTGAAAAAACGCTATAACAAGATGATGGCAGGAGAAGAGACGGGAGCCAGCTTTGAAAAGATGATGCTTGACCATATCGATCAGGTCCGTGTGGTTTCTGAGAAGATTGAGAAGCTCAACGAAAAGAACAAGGAGCTTGACGCTCTCCTGTAGCTTGCCATTACCAATGTGGGAGTTGTACGTTTCCGTGCCTTTGAGGATATGGGAAGCGACCTGAGCTATGCGGTAGCTCTTTTGGATTCAAATCACGACGGTGTTATTCTTTCAAGTATCTTTGGCCGTGAGGATTCGCGCAGCTATGTGAAGCCCATCGAGAAGGGCAAGTCCAGCTACACTCTGACCAAGGAAGAAGAAGAGGCAATGAGGCAGGCCCTGAATGGCTGAGAAAACAATACTGCCTGAAGAGCAGAGATGCCTTTGGGAGCGGATGCTTGCAGAGGCGGACGGCGACTACAGACGTCGCCGTCTTGTTCTTTTAATGATAGAATTTTATAAAAAGCCTATGGAGGATTTGCTGTCCGAGCATACTTCAAAGCCCGTGAGCATGCGCCGTCCCGAGCGAGTCCATATATCCTCGGGAGTGCGCCAGTACGGCTCCTGCCGTATGGAACGGGGCAAGAAGGATATATGCTTTCTTACCTTCAGCAGGCACCTCTTTTTCGAAGGAAATCTGGACAGGCTGCGCAATGTGGTCTGCCATGAA
>NZ_CDXDFU010000201.1:0-9276 GCF_978017985.1 Schwartzia sp. (in: firmicutes)
AATGTTGGTGCATAAAGCTGTGTTGTACGCAAAACAAAAACCCCCATTAAATGATTTTTCGCGAATTACGCGTGTCTTTCTTCCAAAATCTTATCTATTTCCTTGAACAGCTCGGAAACTAAATCTTCCTCGCTGACCTTTCGCAAAATCTCACCCTTGCGGAATACCAATCCTTCGCCTTTGCCCCCGGCAATTCCCACATCAGCCTCACGGGCTTCCCCGGGGCCGTTGACTACGCAGCCCATAACTGCCACCGAAATGGGCTCTGTAATTCCTTCGAGCCGCTTTTCTACCTCCGAAGCGATTGCAGGCAGGTCAATAGCTGTCCTTCCGCATGTCGGACAGGATATCAAAGTCGGTCCGTATTCCTTCATGCCCAAGGATTTCAATATCTCATTGGCAACCTTTACTTCAACAACAGGATCACCCGTAAGGGAAATACGAATCGTATCGCCGATACCCTCTGCCAGCAGCGCTCCGATGCCCACCGCCGACTTAATCATTCCCGTATGCGGTGTACCCGCTTCAGTGATGCCGAGGTGAAGCGGATAATCTACTGTTTTGCTCATGAGCCTGTAAGCTTCGAGAGTCAAAGGAACATCGTGAGCCTTGAGCGAAATCTTCATATCGTAAAAATCCTGCGCTTCAAGAATTCTCACATGCTGCATTGCCGACTCAACAAGAGCTTCTGCGGTCACATGTCCATATTTCTCCAAAAGCTTTTTATCCAAAGAACCGCCATTAACACCAATACGAATCGGAATTCCTGCGGCCTTAGCTTCCGTGACCACCTTGCGAACGTTTTCCTCTCCGCCTATATTTCCGGGATTAAGCCGCAAAGCGGCAATTCCCTGACGAATCGCTTCAAGAGCAAGTCTGTAGTCGAAATGAATATCAGCAACAAGCGGTACAGGTGATTTTTTTATGATATTTCCTAAATTCTCAGCCGCCTCCATATCCGGAACAGCAAGACGGACAATATCGCATCCGGCATCTGCCAGGGCACGTATCTGACGAACCGTTGATTCCGTATCCTGCGTCTTTGTATTTGTCATTGACTGTACGGAAACAGGAGCCCCTCCACCAATCAGCACATCCCCGATATGTATCTGTCGTGTTTTCTTTCTATCAATACCCATCAATATCACCTTCAACCAGCAAAGAAAATACGTACAATATCGTTTTTAGTCGCAAAAAGCATCAACGCTATCAAAAGAGTGATTCCGACCATCTGCGTGTAATGCAATGCCTTTTCGCCCAAAGGTTTTCCTCTGAAAGCCTCTATAACAAGCGTAACAAAATGTCCGCCGTCAAGAGCAGGAACAGGCAGAAGATTTATTATGCCTAAATTCAGGCTCAGAACCGCCGCAAAATGAAGAAGCGGAACAAACCCTATCTGGGCGACCTCGCCCGTCATCTGCATTACACCTATAGGCCCTGCCAGTTCAGCTGCCGCAGAGCCTGAGAATATTTTTACAAGCCCGTTGAGCATTTCATAAATAATAACCCCTGTCTTATATGCGGCCAGATACATGGATTCAAACAGCCCCGGATGTCGGATATCAGACGAACTCATGATTCCGACCACAGGACGGTTGTTCTGCCTGTCATATTCAGGCACCATTGTAGTCTGATATTCCTTGCCGTCACGGACATAATCCACCGTCATAGATTTTTGCCCATTGGCAAGAATCTCACGGACAATATCACTCCACTCGTAAACCTCAACGTCGTTAATTTTACGGATAGTATCGCCTTTTTTAAGACCTGACATTGCAGCCGGCTTATCCGGAAGAATATCACCAAGCTCCGGACGTGTAGACGGTGTGCTTACCCCTACGGAAAAGAAAATAACGGCAAAAATAAAAATCGGAATGATTAAATTCATACCAGGTCCCGCAAGAATAGTAAGCATACGCTTCCATACCGGCTTCGCGCAGTAGCCTCTGTCTCCCGCGTCGTTATCTGCCGGATTCATTCCCGCAATATCATTAAATCCGCCTAAAGGGATACAACGAATCGAATATTCAGTTTCACCGTATTTTCTGCTCCAGATTCTCGGCCCGAAACCTATGGCGAATTCATCCACCCGCATTCCTGTCCACTTTGCAAGCGCAAAATGTCCCAACTCGTGAAAAAGCACGAGAAAACCGAAAACCAGTACTGATGCGGCTATTGTATATACCATACTTTTTCCCTTTCAAATTCTAACCCGAATAAAGCCGGGAATTTTTATTTTTCGGCGATTCGCGCCTTAACAAATTCCCTCGCCCATTCATCTTCTTCGCAAAGCACTTCGTAAGCAGGTGCGAATTTTACCTCACGCTTATTCATTGCCTGCTCAATCAACTCATAAATATCAAGGAATCCGATTTTTCCCTGCAGAAAAGCAGCGACGGCTTCCTCATTTGCACCGTTAAGAATACACGGCATTGTGCCGCCTGTTTTGCCTGCCTCATAAGCCAGCTTCAGCCCACGGAAGGTATCAATATCCGGCTGCTCAAAGGTAAGACTGCTGATTTCACGGAAATCAAGCCGTGGAAACGCAGATGTGAGACGGTTCGGATACGTCAGCGCATACTGAATCGGAAGACGCATATCCGGCATCCCCAGCTGCGCCATAACAGCGCCATCATGGAAAGCAACCATCGAATGAACAATACTCTGCGGATGCACAACAACCTCAATTTTTTCATAAGGCATATCATACAGCCAATGAGCCTCAATAACCTCAAGTCCTTTATTAACAAGCGTAGCGGAATCTACAGTTATCTTTTTTCCCATGGACCACGTCGGATGACTGAGACAGTCCTTTATGGAAACACCCTTTAGCTCATCATGCTTCTTGCCGCGGAACGGACCACCCGAAGCAGTCAGAATAAGTTTTTCCACAGTGCCTCGGTTCTCTCCCACAAGGCATTGAAACAACGCGCAGTGCTCGCTGTCAACAGGCAGAATAGATACGCCTTTTTCCTTCGCCCGGCGCATTACAAGCTCTCCCGCAACCACCAGAGTTTCCTTGTTTGCAAGGGCAATATTCTTCCCTGCATCCAAAGCCGCGAGCGTAGGAGCAAGACCTGCAAAGCCCATAAGCGATGTAACAACAGTATCAACGCCCGGATAAACAGCACCGTCAATGAGTCCCTGTTTTCCGTCAAGAATTTTAGTCTTTCCATTGTACCGTTCACGCAAACGTGCCGCAGCCGCGGAATCCGAAAGCACAGCAACCTCCGGAGAAAATTCCTTGATCTGCTCCTCAAGCATTTTATCGGAAGAATTCGCAGCAATTACCAAAACGCGGAATTCTTCAGGATTACGCCGCACAACATCAAGAGTCTGTGTTCCGATTGAACCCGTGGAACCTAAAATAGCAATATTTTTCATCAAATCACCTGTTAAGGAAAGTAAATACCTGAACAAAATAGTAAACAAACGGAACTACAAACAACACGCTGTCAAAACGGTCCCAGACTCCGCCATGCCCCGGAATGATATTTCCTGAATCCTTGATGCCGGTGAACCGTTTCATTGCAGACTCCACAAGGTCTCCTACCGTTGCAACCAATGCAATGCAGAGTCCCAGCACAGCCATATAAACAACAGGAAGCGAAAGCGCATATCCCAGTACCGCGACAGATGCCATAGTACCGACTACGCCACCGATAAGACCTTCAACTGTCTTTTTGGGGCTCACAGCCTCGCACAGCTTTACATGTCCCAGAGAACATCCGGCAAAATACGCAAAAGAATCGCTTGCCCATGTTCCGATAAGAGCAATCCAGAGCCATGCGCAGCCTGCCTCCATATCTCCCACAGGCGTACTCATCATTTCTCCCGTGTCAAAGAAACGCAGAAGAACAAGATGTGAAAATGAAAAGCCGAGATAAACAATTCCCGCAACACTGTAGCATGCCTGTTCTACCGAGAAGGAACGATGGAAAAATACTGCCTGCAGCAGTGTCCAGAGAATCCAAAAAGTAGAAAGCGCCATGAACTCCTCGGCATTTCCCTTCCATGCGCAAGCCCAAAAGCTGAGCATAGCAAGCATTCCGCTGACATAGGCAAGCGGCTTGCCAAAGGAAGAAAACGCCTTCGCATATTCATGCCATCCAATGAGCATGAGCAAAAGAACTGCCGCGCTGTAAACAACCCCGCCTGTCTGAATGATAAAAGCAGCCAGGGAAATGCCGACAATTCCCGTAATAACTCTGATAGCCAAAATAATACCCCTTTTATTTCTTACTTAATCCGCCAAATCTGCGGTCACGATTTCCAAACTCACGAAGCGCCTGCACAAAGCATGCAGGTGTAAAATCAGGCCAGTTTATATCCGTGAAATAAAACTCTGCATAGGCCGTCTGCCACAAAAGGAAATTGCTTAATCTTTGGTCTCCGCTTGTGCGGATAACATAATCCACAGGAGGAAGTCCTGCCGTATCAAGCTCAGCCTCAAGACACGCTTCATCAATATCCTCAGGCTTAAGCCCGCCTGACAAGGTTTTTTTGGCGACTGACTGTACTGCGCGGATAAGCTCGTCACGTCCACCGTAATTCATAGCGACATTAAAGTGAACACCTGTATTATCCGCAGTCTGTTCCTCCGCCTCACGGGCCTGCTTCTTCAAAGCCGGTGACAGGTCATCAACGCGCCCGAGAAAACGAAGCTTAACATTATCTTCGTCCATCTCGTCAATTTCCTTCGCGAGATAATCGGAAAAAAGATTCATAAGAAAATCTACCTCTGTATGAGGTCTTTTCCAGTTTTCAGTCGAAAAGGCATAAACCGTAAGCGCAGGAAGCTCAAGATCAATAGCAACCTTAAGAACCTGCTTCAAAGTATCTACTCCGGCGGTATGCCCTGCCGTCCGAATCAGTCCCTTCCCCTCTGCCCATCTGCCGTTTCCGTCCATAATAATAGCAGTATGGCGTGGAAGCCGGGACTTATCTATATCATTATAAAGTGGGCTTTGCGCCGCATTCTTTCCCGTCGGCGCTTTTGACCCAAATAACTTATTCCACATAAAGAAGAACTCCTACAAAAAAATAAGCCCCTCCAAAACCCAAGAGGGGCCCTCTCCATCACGGAGCGCTGATTGCGGAAACCGGACAGCCGGCTGCACAAGCGCCGCATTCTACACACTTGTCAGGATCAATCACATAATGTGAGTCACCTTCTACAGGAGCACCTACGGGACATACTGCAGCGCAGGAACCGCACGAAATGCAGTCATCATTGATTTTGTATGCCATCTTCAGACACCTCCTTTCGTTGTTTTGCTGCTGCCAATATATGGATCAGCCCATTCTCGGGCACAGCTTTCTGTCTTACAACATACAGGCGTGTTTCATCGACGGAAAATTTATGATGCGTCGATCTGGTTATATCGACAACATAGGAGAGCCCTGCCGCCTTCAAAAGGCTTTCAGCCTCATCCAATGGTCTCCCTGTAACATCCAGTTTATGCATCTCAGACTTCCATAATCTCTTTTTCTTTTGCAGCTTTGGAAGTATCAACCATCTTTACATACTTGTCGACGAGCTTCTGAATATCGTCCAGACCCTTTTTGGACTGGTCTTCCGTGATTTCCTTTGCTTTTTCAAGCTTTTTGATGGCATCATTTGCATCACGGCGGAGATTGCGCAGAGCAACCTTTGCGTCCTCAGCCTTCTTATTGACGCTCTTTTTGAGCTCCTCACGGCGTTCCTGTGTAAGCTGCGGAATCGTAAGACGAATTGCAGCTCCGTCGGAATTCGGAGTAAGACCAAGATCAGACTTCATCAGAGCCTTTTCAATCTCATGAAGCATCGGCTTTTCCCACGGCTGAATAAGAATCATACGCGGCTCAGGAACAGCGACCTTTGCTACCTGATTAACAGGCGTCGGAGTACCATAATAATCAACCATGACCTTATCAAGCAAGGACGGCGTAGCACGTCCTGCACGCAGAGAAGCAAATTCACGCTTCAAAGCCTCGATAGATTTTTTCATGCGTTCTTCATGCTCGTTCAAAATATCCTGAATCATCTCTGATTTCCCCCTACGGTTGTACCGATATTTTCTCCCATTGCAGCCTTCACGATATTCTCATGTTTATCAATATTAAATACAACAATAGGAATCTTGTTGTCCATGCACAGGCTTGTCGCCGTAGAATCCATGACCTGCAGACCACGCTGAAGAACCTCGATATAATCAAGCTCATCAAATTTCTTTGCGTCAGGATTCTTGTTCGGATCGGAATCATAAACCCCGTCCGTATTCTTTTTGCCCATGAGGATAACCTCAGCCTCAATCTCAGCAGCACGGAGAGCAGCCGTCGTGTCTGTCGAGAAATACGGATTGCCCGTACCTGCGGCAAAAATAACTACACGGCCTTTTTCCATGTGTCGGATTGCTTTGCGGCGGATATACGGCTCTGCAACCTGACGCATATCAATAGCACTCTGAACGCGGGAATCCACATCCGCTTTCTCGAGAGCATCCTGAAGTGCCAGAGCATTCATGACAGTAGCCAGCATACCCATGTAATCTGCCGTCGCGCGATCCATTCCCTTTGCGCTGCCTGCAAGACCGCGCCAGATGTTTCCTCCGCCGACAACAACAGCACAGTCAATGCCGGCCTTATGGATTTCACGAATCTGAACAGCAATATCCTCCACAACAGCCGGGTTGATTCCAAAACCCTGCTCGCCCGCAAGGGATTCACCCGACAACTTTAAAATAACTCGCTTATATTTTGCCAAAAGTCAAACCTCCATTTTCCGATTCCATACCTTTCTTTAGTATAGCACCTAGCAAACCCTGCCTGCAATGAGTTTCTTCTTAATTCCATAAAAAAAGAGAGAACACTTATGTGTCCCCTCTTTCATAATCAAAACTTACTGCTTAATCTGAGACATAACCTCAGCTGCGAAGTCTTCCTGCTTCTTCTCAATGCCTTCACCAAGCATGAAACGTGCGAAGCCTTTGACCTCTACATCGCCGAGAACCTGTTTAATCGTCTGTTCCGGATCCTTAACGAAGGACTGCTCAACAAGGCAGACTTCCTTGTAATATTTGTTGATACGGCCATCGACCATCTTCTCAACGATTTTCTCCGGTTTGCCTTCCTCAAGAGCCTGAGCCTTGAGAACCTCACGCTCGTGAGCAAGAGCAGCCGGATCTACACCTGCGCGGTCAACGCAGGACGGATTTGCTGCAGCAATCTGCATTGCAACGTCCTTGCCGAGCTGAGCTTCGCCGCCAGTGAGTTCAACGAGAACGCCGATTTTACCGCCCATGTGGATGTAGCTTGCAACGCGGCCTGCGGACTCATAACGCGCAAAACGGCGGATGGAAATTTTCTCACCGATTGTAGCAATCTGCTCCGTGATGAAGTCAGAAACCTTCTTGCCGTCCATAACGCTGTCGTTCAGCGCATCAACATCAGCCGGGTTCGTATCAGCGATATGTTTAGCAATCTTATCAACCATAGCATGGAAGTTGTCCGTATTTGCAACGAAGTCAGTCTCGCAGTTTACTTCGACAACAGAACCGACTTTAGCGTCAGCGGAAACATAAGCGCCGACAACACCCTCTGCAGCAACACGGTCAGCCTTTTTGCCAGCCTTTGCAATGCCTTTTTCACGGAGGTAATCAATAGCTTTTGCCTGATCTCCGTCCGTTTCTGCCAGTGCTTTTTTGCAGTCCATCATTCCTGCGCCCGTTTTTTCACGCAGTTCTTTAACCATAGCGGCTGTAATCTGTGCCATGTGAATAAATCCCCTTTTCTCAAAAATAAGGGGTAAGGGATAAACTCCCTTACCCCTCTTTAAACTGTACTTATTAAGTGAGTAAACGATTATTCTGCAGCTTTCTCAGCTTCAGCTTCCGTCGTCTCTTCGCCCTGACCCTGACGGCCTTCAAGAACAGCATCAGCCATACGGCCCGTCAGGAGACGGACAGCACGGATTGCATCATCATTGCCCGGGATAACATAATCGATTTCATCCGGATCGCAGTTCGTATCAACGATAGCAACGATAGGAATGTTGAGCTTGCGTGCCTCAGCAACAGCAATACGCTCTTTACGCGGATCAACGATGAAAAGAGCGCCCGGCAGTTTGTTCATGTCTTTGATACCGCCGAGGAACTTCTCAAGTTTCTCCATCTCATGACGGAGACCCTGAACCTCTTTCTTCGTCAGAACGTCAAACGTTCCATCCTCTTCCATCTTCTCAAGATCTTTAAGGCGTTTAATACGCTTCTGGATCGTCTGGAAGTTCGTCAGCATGCCGCCGAGCCAACGCTCGTTGACATAGAACTGGCCAGCACGCGTAGCTTCTTCTTTGATGGCTTCCTGAGCCTGCTTCTTCGTTCCTACGAAAAGGATAGATTTGCCGGACTCAGCAACGCTGCGTACGAAATTGTACGCCTCATCAACCTTGCGAACTGTCTTCTGCAGGTCGATAATGTAGATACCGTTGCGCTCCGTGAAGATGTATTTTGCCATCTTCGGGTTCCAACGTCTCGTCTGATGACCGAAATGGACACCAGCCTCCAATAACTGTTTCATGGAAATCATAGCCATGATTGGTGCACCTCCTGTTTTTTTCCTCCGCACCCCTCATCGTCTGATCAACTCTGCGAAACCGCAAAGCACAGCACAGACCTCAGAATGCGTGTGATTTATAACACCGCGAAATATTTTATCACACTTTTTACAATAAAACAAGCCCGAAGCATGCATGCTGCAAACATTTTTTACCCTTTTCTATTCTTTCATCAGGACTTAATATTTCCATCTATTCAATGAAGCTTTTAAGAATTTCACAACCATTTCCATGCAGGAATTTAAATTGCCCCGTCGAATTATGTAAAACAAACTATACTGCATTACTTATCTAAGCCCGGTCGTGAATAAAGCTGAATGGAAGTGATTTTCGTGCGTAAAATTTTATTCATTTTATCCACTGTTCTTTTGATTCTGCTTACAGCAGCGCAGCCGATATCCGCCGAAAAAAATTCCTCCCGGATACGTGTCGGATATTACGAAAACGGTGCCTTTCAAACAGGCGCAAATCCCGGTGACATACGGCGCGGTTATGCCTATGAATACTATAGGAAAATTTCAGAATACACGGGCTGGCGTTATGAATACGTATACGGAACCTTTGCCGATTTATATAAAATGCTTTTAGACGGTCAGATTGACCTGCTGGCCGGGCTTGCAAAGACTGATAAAAGAATTGGTCTTATAGGTTACCCTGATTTCCCTATGGGCAACGAGACATAT
>NZ_CDXDFU010000202.1:0-9429 GCF_978017985.1 Schwartzia sp. (in: firmicutes)
GGGGTATATATATATTTATTTGGTTTTCAGATGTTTTGACAGAGCTGAGTAAATCGCATTTCTTTCCATTGGTTTAAGCAAAACTCCGTTAAACCCGAGAGAGTCTATCTTTACATTTTTCTCGGAATACACATCCGCGGTCAACGCATATATAGGAATTCTGGCTGCATCTTCCCGGTCCAGTTTTCGAATAGTCTTCATGGCTTCTACTCCGTCCATGACAGGCATTTGAATATCCATGAGAATCACGTCATAAAATCCGGGTTCGGATTCATTGAATTTTGCCACGCCGTCTTTTCCATTTGCTACACTGTCAATTTCGAGGCCTATATCCTCCAGCAGCCGTTCTGCAATCATTGTATTGATTTCATTGTCTTCCACAAGAAGTACGCGGCCTGTCAGGGCTGTTTCTTTCATTTCGGAGGCGTTAGATGTTTGTTCGACAGTGTTCGCCGGGTTGTCACCCTCACCCGGCAGTATTGCTTCCCAGGTGATTGAGGTCCCCTTCCCCACTTCACTCTCGATAGAAATTGTTCCGTTCATCAGCTCTATCAGCTTGGCAACAATGGACATCCCAAGTCCCGTGCTTACTGTTGTTTTATCCCGAAGAGGATTGTCCAGCTCCTGAGAGTATGGAGTGAAAATCTTCTTCAGAAAATCCGGGCTCATTCCTATGCCGGTGTCTTTGACTGTTACACGCAGCCTTACTCTTGAATCGGGCAGCCGTTCTGCATCGTTGATGTATGTTACGGTACCGCCTGCAGGAGTATATTTTACCGCGTTGGATAAAAGATTCATTCCTATCTGGTTGAAACGCATTTTGTCAACGTAAATCGGGTCAACGGTATTTACTGACTCGATTTTGAAGGTGATTCCTTTTTTATCGCACATGGACTGAATCAAAGTGCCAAGATACTGTGAAAAATCTTTGAAAGTGTATGGCTCCGGATTAAGCTCGATATTGCCGTTTTCGATTTTAGACAGATCGAGAACATCATTTATCAGATTCAGCAGATATGTGTTTGCCGCGTGTATTTTCTGAAGCTCATCTTTGACTTTTTCCGGCTCGTTTATATCCTCCAGAGCGAAATTCGTCATGTTATTTATGATTCCAATTGGAGTTCGGATATCATGACTGAGCTTCGAAATGAATTCCAGCTTTGCGTTGCTCGCCCGCTCCATTTCCTTGAGCTGTTCCTCGGCGTGGAGAGCTTCGCATGCTTTTTCGGAGAGAATGTTTGCAGTGACTGATAAAAGCTCTGCAGCGCCCTCGATACGTTTGCGCGGAACTATGGGGATTTCCTTCGCAGCTTCTATATAACGATCTTCGGGGATACCGAGCTCTTGTGCCAGTTTCTTTATTTCTTCCATATCCGGCTGCCGGTCAAAAGCCTGACCGCCCATAATGGCTCCGACATGTTTTCCGTCAGCCATGATTGGAGCGGTGAAGTTGATGAGACCGGCATGGCATCTTGAAATAACCATCTTCTGCGAGGCAACGGCCCGTTCCACATCGCTGCGGTCACATTCCTTGCATCGTCTGCGTCCTTCTTCGGAAAGGCGAGTATAGAGACAGTAATCTGCTATGTAATTGGATTTTATTATTCTGCCGTTTCTGTCCTCAGAGACACAGCCCATGCCGGTGGCGGCAGCGAACTTTCTCTGCAGGCTCTTCAATTCGTCTATATCCAGCAGCTCTGAGAGATTTTTTGGTGTCATATTAATCAGTCCTGTCCTGTGTATAGGTTAAAACATCTTCATTCGAGTTAAAAATTATTCTCATATTTTATATTTCGTGATAGCTCTGTATTTTCCTGCATATATATCAAATTTACAAAAGAAAAGAGTCCATTTTTTAGAGATAAGTCCAATATTGGACTTATCTCTAAAAAATGGACTCTTTTGTACGAACTTTATTTGGAGAACTGTGTTTTGAGCATATCCTTTGTTTCCTGAGAAATATCTGCGTTCGCCAATGCCTTCAGAACAATTTCGCGGCATTTTTCTAAATCCTTTTTCGATACGCATATACCGAGGATTTCAGAATCCTTAGGCTTGGCAAATGAAAGCTGCATGTTGTAGGTGTGACGCTCAGGAGAGCTTTCACTGAAAATCCTGTCAATGTCTTCGTTGGTCATTCCCTCTTTGAACTGGCGCGCATAAGCAATCGTAAGACGTGCGATGTAGCCGGAGTCAATCATGTGCTGCTGCACATCCGTGGAAAGACGGCAGAGATAGTCCGTAACCGTACGACTCATGAGATGGTCGCTGAAACGGTCCGCAAGTGCGGGAAGCAGGAATTTTGCAACTCGCTGATAGAAGAATACGGAGGAGCGTTTTATGCCCCAGCGTTCCGCAATACGCTGCGTTACTTTATCATTAGCGTCACCGTAGCGGTGCTGGCGCCGTCCGATTTCTGCAAGGCGCCCTATGCAGCGTACACGGAGACGGACGGACTCTTTTGCGCGCTGGCACATGTTAGCTTCGATGATAATCTGCTGTGCCGTATCCTCTTTTATTTCGTCTTCACCGTAAATTTTTGCGGGAATCTCTTCCCATTCCTTTTTCTTGTCATCATCCGAGGCATCACGGCAGGCTTCAAATACGGAAGCGCGTGTATGCCCGGAGAGAATCATATATCGTCCGTTTGGACGTTTCCAAAGAGTGACAGGGTTCAAAAGACCATGGCAGATGATCGAATCAATCAGAAGCTCATACTGCTCCTTGTCCGGACGGCCAAAGAAGTTCCAGTCGTTTGGAGCAGGATCCAGAAGAGACAGCGGAACCTTTTTTTCGATAGAAGGCTCCGGGAAAAGATATTTGAATGCCTCGGTTGCGCCGACGTCCTCTCCCTGATACTGCGTAGGAGTTTTTTTGCTGAGTTCCTCCCTATGCTGCAGTTTGCTCTGGATGTTTTTTGACATTTTTATTGTTTCTTTTTTCTCTTCTTCAGTCATGCCTGAAAGGAAGGATTTGGAAATCCCTGTGGTTGTATCCCGTGTGTTTGGGCTGACAAGATTAAGCTTCGACACGTTCGAGCACCTCCTCAATAAGCTTTTTATAAGCCTTAGTCGCTTTTGCAACCGGATATTTCAGAGTGACAGGCTGATCGTCATTGATTGCTCCGGCAACAGCTGCAGGATTTACAGGGATTTTTGTTTTGAGGACATAGTCCTTCCAGCTGTCACGTATGAGCGGCTCAAATTCATGAAGGGTGCGCGAGCGATCGTTTGCCTGGTTAAAGAAAACTCCTGCTACACGGATATCATGCTCGCCTTCTTCGCGGATTGGGGCGAGATATTTGAAGAGAGTATTTACGCCATCGATGGAGTTTTTGTCCGGAAGCATCGGGGCAAGAACCCAATCTGTTCCCATGAAAACCGCATCGGTAAAGCTGGAGAAGGACGGAGAAGTATCAACCACGACGTAATCGTACATATCAGCTTCCTTCATAATGCGTCGGAAGACATTTGCAGCAACAACAGAATTAACGGCAAAGATTACCGTATAGACTGCCTTGTTCAGCGGTTTTCCACCGGAAAGAACATCGACATCAGGAACTACAGGGCTCTTAACGATGTAGTTTTCAAGCGGAGCATGCTTTGCGTCTGCGTTTCTGTTTACACGGTCAAGCAGGAGCTCGCCGAGGAGCCCTATATCATCTGTGGAGTCAATACCGAACTGCTGGGCGCAGTTTCCCTGCGGGTCCGTGTCAATAAGGAGGACACGCTTTCCCTTCAGGCTTAAAAGATGTGCAACAGCAGCAGCAGCGGTAGTTTTTCCAACTCCGCCTTTGTTGTTTGCTACGGTTATGACAACCGGTTTTTTCGTATCATTATTACTCATTTCGTTCACCTCTGCCTTTCATTCTAGTTTATTGTACCTATAAAAACAAGAAAAATCCAATAGAAAAACAAAAATCCAACAAAAGAACTAGAGTCCAGCGCTTGGACTAATTTCCACAAAATGGACAATTTAGAGATTTATGCAATCAACTAAAAACTTTTAGAAGTTAGTAAAGGCAGAGATGAATTAAAGCATAAAAAAGCCGTGACAAAATTCCATAGAATTTGTCACGGCACCAACTGCGGGGATTAGTAAAAAAACTGTACAAATCAGGCTTCACGCTTTTTGACCGGATGAATATGCCTGACGATATATTTGGCAATAAGCGGAAAAATGAGCATGATAAAAAGAAGGCGGGTTAACTGGTAGGCAGTCATGGTGGCTGTATCGGCATGTACCACCAGAGCAACAATGCCCATTTCAGCGAGTCCTCCGGGAGCTGTGCTGAGGAACATGGTAACAAGGTTTGCCCCCGTTACGTGCGACAGGAAGATTGCCATACAGCCCGAGGCAATGAGGACCATTATGACACCTAGAAGCAAAGTAAGTCCCATGCCGTTGTATTCACGAATTTTTCTGAGGTCTATGCTAGAACCGATATAAGCACCTACGAATACCTGAGCTGTATTGAGAAATGCAGTAGGGACCACAGGCGCGCTGCTTCCTGTAATAACGAGAAATGTCGCAGTGCTGAGAATAGGGCCGAGCAGCGACGCGGTAGGAAGATGTATCAGTTTTCCGATGAATGCCCCTGAAATTGCGACTGCAGCGAAAGTCAGTATGACAGTGATATCAGACACATAATGGATTGCAGAAGCTGTCACGGCATCACCTGCGGGGAGAACGTGAATAGCAAGAAAAGGAATTGTGAAAACGACCGACAGCATACGAAGTGTCTGCATGATGGTAACGGCGGTAAGATCTGCATCAGGAATTTCATCCGCAAGGATTACCATCTGGGAAAGTCCTCCCGGAACGCAGCCTAAAAGGCAGCTTGTAAAATTTATCTTTGTGTACCGAAACATCAGCCATGCGGCAAATAGACCGGCAATTATTGTAACAAAAGTAGCGAGAAGCATGAGAGGGAGATGTGTCAGAATCACATTTCCTGCTTCTGCCGTAAAAGGACGTCCCATACCATATCCAAGAAGAATTAAGGCGGCGTTGCGTATCTTTAACGACCAAAGGAATTTTCTTTTCAATATATATGAAGTTGCAGATACGAAAAGAATCGGGCCAAGCGTCCACGGCAGAGGCGCATGTATAAGGGACAATAAAAATCCGCCCGACACTGCCAGCGCAAGTGTATAAACGAGCTGCATAAAATCACTCCATCTGTAGGATAAGAGCATTTTAGAGGAATCAGATTAAAATTGCAAGTGAGTCAAGTGAAAAGAATGTAAACGTGAAAACATAAAAAAGAGGACTTTTAATCATTATGTAGAAATATGTTAATAGCGAATTTAAAATTCGATGAAGCGAAAATGATTCACGTATGAGATTTTTGAACTTGGATAAAGGTGTTTTATATGAACAGAACTGGAATACGCTATAAAAGAATATTGCTGTTTTCATTAATTGTGGCGTTGATTACGGGGGCTCTGATTTATTTTCTGAATGATTCTATTCGTGAAACGCGAAAAGATATTGTTCGGATGAGAATACAGAATGTGGCAGATTATCAGATTTTAAATGTCATGAGGATGTATGAGAATTACACAGCCTCATGGGGGCACCTTATTCGCCAGAACAACGGTGAGATACAGAATTTTTCAGAGCTTGCGCAGAAAATGTACAGCGAGTGGGACAACCCGGCTATTATAAGTATCCGCCTTGCCCCCAACGGAATAGTACAATCATATGTCTACCCCAAGGAAGAAGATGTGTATGTCAATCTTTTTGAAACAGCTGATAGAAAAAAGGTGGCAAATTATGCGAAAATGACCGGAGAAATGACTGTGTCCGGCCCTATAAAAATATACCCCCGTGATGAAGAAGAAATCATCATCCGCAACCCGATATATCTGAATAAAGGAACTGAGACAAGAGGGGAGTTTTGGGGATTTTCTATTCTGATTCTTGATCATCAGCAAATGCTCAAATATACGGAGCTTTACTCTCCGAATATTCTTTATGACTATAAGGTTCAGCATACCATAGATATAAGCGGAGAATCGCATCTTATAACTGAATCCGGACCGGAACCACTTGATGCCCCTGTAGCCTACGAGTTCCCTGTTGCTGATACGACATGGATGATACAGGCAACATGGCACGGCGGTTGGATTACAAAGGAAGAACAGAAGCTGGAGCTGTTAGTATGGCTTGCGACTGTTTTGATTTCCACGCTGATTTATTTGTTTACGGAACGTCACCGCCGGCTTATGGTGGTATCCTATACAGACGCGCTGACACAGGTCATGAACCGCAGTGCTTTGCGTGTCGCGTTTGACGGTATCTACAAAAAAGGGAAGCGCATCAATGTTATGTTGTTTGACGTGGATTTCTTCAAGCAGATAAATGATGGGTACGGGCATGCAGCCGGTGACTACGTATTGAAACAGGTGGGAGAACAGCTATCGAAGATTTTCAGGCAGGAACTTTGTTACCGCTATGGCGGAGACGAGTTTTTGGTAATTGATGAATCTGATGCAAAGACAATGCAGGATAAAATCGTTCGGCTGCGGTGGGCTCTTGACCGTATAAAGTATGAAGACAAGGAACTTCATATCACTATAAGCGGAGGGTGCGTATCCGGAGTTGCTGACAGCAAGGACCATTTGCGTGACATGCTTCACGCTGCGGACAAAAAACTGTATGAGGCAAAGCGTTCAGGGAAAAATTCAGTGCAGTACGGGGTAATGGAATATATCCCTGATGAAGAACAGATCGACTAAAATAGGGAATAATTTTCATGCAAGCTTCAGAGAGCAAACGGATAATTAGTCCCGTATAGAGGAAATCTTTCAAATCGCAAATAAAGAGGAGTGGTCTGTATGCTGGAGGTAATCGGCGCAATTGTCGTAGCTGTGCTTGTCGCGGCGCTTGCTGTCACGGGTATTGCGGTCGGGACACTTGCAGGTATTGCGGTCGTTCTCGTCGTTATAGGTATTGTGTGTACGCTGTTTGGCATTGCCATTATTTTTGTGGTTAAGGTGGCGGCAGCAATTCTCATTGCGGCGGTATTGCAAAAGCTGCTGTATACCTGCCTGAAAAGAATAGGAGAATCCTTCAGGATACCGGCATTGCGCGATTCCGGAACAGTAGGGAAAATTACCTTTATTCTATCGTGGGCATCAGCCGTGTATCTCTGCTTTGTAAAATGCTAATGAAAAAACTCCGGTAATTCCTGTATGGTAGGAATCACCGGAGTTTTTTATGGTATTTCGCAAGCGTGAAAGCGCTTAATAGTTGTCAGCGTGGATTTCGAAATAGCTCTGCGGATGTGCGCAGACAGGGCAAATCTGCGGAGCTTTTGTTCCAACAATGATATGTCCGCAGTTGCGGCACTCCCATACCTTGACTTCGCTCTTTTCGAAGACCTGTTTCGTCTCGACGTTCTTCAAAAGTGCACGATAGCGCTCTTCATGAGTTTTTTCGATAGCAGCGACCATGCGGAATTTTGCAGCCAGCTCTTTGAAGCCTTCAGCTTCAGCTGTTTTTGCAAAGCCATCATACATATCCGTCCACTCGTAGTTCTCGCCGTCTGCAGCGTCCTTGAGGTTGGAAGCTGTATCGTTGATGCCATCGAGCTCTTTGAACCACATTTTTGCGTGTTCTTTTTCGTTATCAGCAGTTTTCTGGAAGAGTGCTGCAATCTGCTCAAAGCCTTCCTTCTTTGCTTTTGAAGCAAAGTAGGTATACTTGTTGCGTGCCTGACTCTCGCCGGCAAAAGCTGCCTGAAGGTTTTTCTCTGTCTGCGTTCCTGCGTACTTGTTGGCCATAATTTTTACCTCCTACAATATATAAATAAAATAAATTGAGTTTATGCAATTTGATTGATTAAGAATATTATAACAATTTTAAGATTAAAATACAATATGAAAAAAATGATAAAAGCCTTACACGCAAGTGCTTTGTAACGCAGTCACAGTAATATAATTCCTGTTCTGTCATAATCTAGAGTGAAATAACCATTGAACAACACGCTGTGTCATTCTGACGATGGCCAATGGGATAGAAAAGAGAGGAAGGATTTTATGGTTAAGGTTAAGCGGCGCCGCGCGGTAATAAACCGTGATATATGCGTGGCATGCGGCAGCTGCGAGGACGTGTGTCCCAAGGGAGCAGCGAGAGTAATACGCGGAAGCTATGCTGAAGCTGATGCATCGCTGTGTATAGGCTGCGGACGCTGTGAGATGGTCTGTCCTGCCGGAGCAATAACTATGGAGGTGGCAGAATGAAGCCTATACAGCCGATTAAGAAGCACTGGTATCATTATCTTTGGATATGGTCTGTGTTTTATTTTGCTATGGGATTTTTCAATATTCTTTTCGCATGGCTGGGACTTATCAGCTTCTGCCTGCCGTTTATCTTTGCTTTCGGATATGGAACCAAGGACTTTTGCAACCGCTACTGTGACATAGGGCAGCTGCTGCGTGTGCTTGGAGAGCAGGTCGGCCTTTCAAAGGGTGTACTTATGCCGTCGTGGCTAAGGAGTTCATGGTTCAGATATGGTTTTCTTGCATTTTTTATGACCATGTTCGGGCAGATGCTTTATACGACGTATCTTGTGGCATCAGGAATAAAAGAGCTTTCTGAGACGGTTACGCTTTTCTGGAGTATACGGGTGCCCTGGGAATGGGCGTATACGGCAGGCAGCGTGGAGCCGTGGCAGGCACAGTTCGCGTTCGGGCTTTACAGTCTTATGCTGACTTCGGCAATAATAGGCATTGTGCTGATGCTTCTTTACAAGCCACGGTCATGGTGTGCTGTGTGTCCTATGGGGACTATGACACAGATGATTTGTAAGTTACGGAACAAAGAATAAGAAAGATTAAAAGGGCTTTAGAATAGTCCAATTATTGGACTATTCTAAAGCCCTTTACTTATTTGTTCAGATATTCTTTCCACACTTCTTCGGGGACGAGCTTTCCCCCTGTAGCCCAGCATATCTGGGCTGCGTTATTCAGCTTATCATTGTCTATGGAGTGAGCGGCAAGATAGGATAAGCCTGTTTCGTCCGCGGTGAGTGAAATCGGGCCGATAAATGCGGCGCAGCTTGAAGGCTCGATGCGGACATTTTCAGTATCAATCAGCATTCGCATAAAGGGATACAGCTTTTCGTCCTGTATCGTGAAATCACCTGAAAGAAGGTTTCGGTCTATTCGGGTGACGAAACCCGACGGACTTGCACAGGCAAGACCGTCAGCCTCTGAAATGCCATGTATATCAAAATCTGCGACATTTGCTTTTTCATATAAATCTGAAGCCATTCCGATAAGCACGGAGGGGAAGAGGACAGGCTCACAGAAGAATACGTGAACATTATCCTTGAAAATACGTTTCAGCCCATAGAGTATACCTCCCGGCGCACCGCCTACCCCGCAGGGGATATATACAATCAGAGGGTGCTGCCCGTCA
>NZ_CDXDFU010000203.1:0-4537 GCF_978017985.1 Schwartzia sp. (in: firmicutes)
AACTGTCCCTGCGCCCAACGGCGGCGCTGATTCCAGGACTGCATAAAGGTGAGCGGCTTTTCATCATATACGATAGCATCCTGCGCCCAGGTAGTTTTAATACCCTCGCAGAGTGCCTTCATGGTAAACTCCATATCCTCCGTAAGGCAGGTAGCGCCCCAGCCGTGACGGCGAAGCACCTCTGTGGAAATACACATCCCCGTTCCACCCAGTACGGAAGAAAGCCCGATATTCGTCTTCGCAAGATGATACAGACGGTCGATAACCCAGAAAGCAATGGCAAATGTACCGGATATCCATGTATCATACGGATTCTTTGCATCAAGATAACCCTGTACGACCTGATCGCCCTTGCAAAAACGGTTATTCATCTCAAGCAGGAACTTCGGATGCACAAGATTATCCGCATCAAAAACAGCAATAGCATCATACTGTTTTTCCATAGCGAACAGCTTGTTGAACATCCATTCCAGAGCAAAACCCTTGCCCTTTTCGACATCATTTGTACGCTCGCAGACAATAGCACCTGCCTGAGCGGCAACCTCTGCCGTATTATCCGAGCAGTTATCCGCAATAACGTAAATATCGTAGAACTCCTTCGGATAATCCAGATCCTGAAGATTTTTCACAAGCGGTCCGATAACCGCAGCTTCATTATGTGCCGCAACAAGAACCGCAAACGTCGTTTTCGGTGTAAGAATCTTCTTTTCCTTTTTGACCCACAATCCGCAGAAACTTAATACAAAATAGTATATCGTAAACAGAAGAATGCAAATCTGTATTGGCATCATAATGATGTCAAACCAATAATTCATGAAATAAAAACTCTCCTTTGAAACCTAACGGGCACCATTATTTTCCGCTTACACCGGCAATCGTCGAATTGATAATGCCAAACAGTGTGTATGTGCAGAAAATGCCAAACAAAACAGCGAATACGATTGATTCACGACCGACATAAAGAATAGCTGCAAAAATCAAAAGCGCAAGCACCTTTGATGCAAGATAGATTTTCTCGCCTTTTCCCTTGAAATCAGGATAGTGAACCGTACTGTACATCATCAGACCAACCACAAACATAACTACAGGATATACCCAGCCCAGACGCATCGGGTCAAATCCGATACCCTGCATGAGCAGAGTCGAGGTTGCAACAAAGCAGCCGCCTGCAGGAATAGCAAGTCCCATGAAATACCCATGTACAACATCCGCGTTGACATTGAAGCGTGCAAGGCGAAGCATTCCGCAGACTGCAAAGGAAATCGCAACTACCCAGCCTAACCACGAAAATGCGTGCAGGCAGAAGTTATACGCAAGGAATCCCGGCACAACGCCGAAGGAAACCAAATCGCACAGGGAATCCATTTCCTTACCCATCTCACTGCTGACTCCGAAGAAGCGTGCAGACCGTCCGTCAAGACCGTCAGCCACCAGAGCAAGCAGAATAAAAATCGAACCGAGAAACAAATCTCCGTTATGCGTCGAAAGAATAGAACAAAAACCAAAAACCAGGTTCGCAGACGTCAGCATATTCGGAATCAAAGATCTATACATCAGTTAATCCTCCCGATAACAGTTTCCCCTGCCCGTGTTTTCTGACCGGGCTTTACAGTAACTTCAACATTCTGCGGGACAACAATTTCAAGGCAGGAACCGAACTTAATCATACCGTAGCGTTCGCCTTTTTCGAGCTCGTCATCCAGCGTGACCCATGAAACAATACGGCGCGCAAGAATACCGGCAACCTGAATTACCGATATACGCACTTTTTCATTCTCTATTCCAATCATATGGCGTTCATTGATAAAACCGACCGAATCCTTATATGCCGGCTTAAAACGCCCGCAGATATACTGCTGCACCATAACCTTTCCCGTCATCGGGCTGCGGTTTACATGAACATCGAAAACCGACATAAAAATAACGATTTTATTGCATGGTCCCGTAACAAAATCGTCACTTTCCAAAGGAATTATTTCCATAACAGTTCCGTCAGCCGGAGAAACCAGAACCGAATCGTCCTGCACAATCGTTCTCTCCGGATTGCGGAAAAAGTAAGCAAAATATACAGCAAAAACAAGCGGTACGACCGCTGCATATGGATGAATCGTAAACGCAAAAAGGACTGCCAGCAGTAATGCTGTCAGTATATATGAGTATCCATCCCTTACGATCAAACCCCTGACGCCTCCTTAACAGAAATTAAGGCACACTAAAATAACGCATGCCCGTGCGATGCTTAAAATATTATAACGCATTAGTTCCAGTTTTGCAAAAGCAAAACTTCCTATGTCAGCATCGATTTGTTTACTTTTTCTTAGACCTGTGAACCCGTAAAACAAACTTCGGCAGAGCCACGAGTCTTCCTGCGCGCTTTGGCTGAAGAAGCCCGCGGAACAGCCATTCCAGCTTTGCCTTCTGCATCCATTTCGGCGCACGGCGTACATTTCCCGCCATGACATCAAGGGTTCCGCCAACTCCGATAGACACAGGAACGCGAAGCTCTTTGCGGTATCTTCTGAGCCATTTCTCCTGTTTTGGAACGCCCAGCGCCGCAAGAAGAATATCCGGCTCAGCCGCGCGGATTTCCTCTATTATTCCTGCTTCATCATCAGAAGTAAAATAACCGTTTCTGACACCTACAATCTGCACTCCCGGATAAAGAGCCTCCGCCTTTTTCTTGGCAGCCTCTGCAATACCCGGTGCAGAACCGAAAAAGAACACGCGGTCGCCGCGCTCAGGAGCCGCCTTCAAAAGCTCCTGCACCAAATCATAGCCTGCCACCCTCTCAGGCATGGCATAGCCGAGATGATGCGCAGCCCATACTGTACCTGCTCCGTCAGGAACAACAAGGTCAGCTGACTGGAGAATCTCACAAAGCTCCTCATCATGCTGCGCGTTCATAATCATTTCCGCGTTTGCCGTAGCAATAAGCGCGTTCTTTTTATCATCAATAAACTGCTGAACCTTGCTTACGGCCTCGCTCATAGTCAGAGCCGCAACAGGAACATTCAGGATATTTACGATTGGATAGGCCATTAAATCTGCCTCCTACAAATTAAAATTCAGCGTTCATTGTATCATATTCCCGTGAAACAATGCAATAAAGAAGACCCGGACAAATTCCGGGCCTTCCATAAACTTTTTAGTTTTCTTTGTTCTCGTTCTTGTCCTTTTTCTTCGGTGCGGAAACGCGGATAGAAAGCTCGCGCAGCTGTTTCTCGTCAACCTCGGACGGAGCCTCGGACATAACGTCGCGTGCGCTCTGATTTTTCGGGAACGCGATAACGTCACGGATGGAGTCGCATTTTGCCATAATCATGACAAGACGGTCGAGACCGAAAGCGAGACCACCATGCGGCGGTGTGCCGTACTGGAATGCATCCATCATGAAGCCGAACTTCTGATGAGCCTGTTCCTGTGTAAGTCCGAGAGACTCGAACACCTTCTCCTGCAGCTCTGCATTGTAGATACGCAGGGAACCGCCGCCGATTTCGACACCGTTAAGAACCATATCGTAAGCGTTTGCCTTTACGCGGCCAGGGTCAGAGAGCAGATACTCAACATCTTCATCTCTCGGTGCAGTGAACGGATGATGCATAGCCTTCCAGCGTTTCTCCTCATCGCTCCATTCGTACATTGGGAAATCAACAACCCACAGGAAGCGGAGCGCATCCGGGTCGATAAGACCTCTCTCCTTGCCCATCTCAAGACGGAGCTGTCCGAGTGCCGTATCAACAACAAGACGCTTGTCAGCAACAACGAGAAGCAGGTCGCCTGTCTTTGCGCCCGTTGCTTCAGCAATCTTTGCAAAGGTCTCATCGGAATAGAACTTCTTGAACGGACTCTTGATACCCTCTTCGGAGTACTGAATCCATGCAAGACCTTTAGCGCCGTAAATCTGTACAAATTTAACAAGGTCATCAAGACGGCGGCGCGGAATATCTGCATAGCCGTCAACCTTGATACATTTAACCATACCGCCGCTCTCAATAACAGCGTTGAATACCTTGAACTCAGAGCCTTTGACGTACTCGGAGATATCCATGAGCGGCATATCGAAACGAAGGTCCGGTTTATCGGAGCCGTAAGTATCCATAGCCGTATCCCAATCCATACGCTGGAACGGCGTCGGAACATCTACACCGATGGACTTCTGGAAGAGCTCCTTAATCATGCCTTCCATCATAGTCAGAATATCCTCCTGGCTGATGAAGGACATCTCAATATCCAGCTGCGTGAACTCCGGCTGACGGTCAGCACGAAGGTCCTCATCACGGAAGCAGCGTACAATCTGGAAATATTTCTCAAAGCCCGCAACCTGCAGAATCTGCTTGAAAATCTGCGGAGACTGCGGCAAAGCATAGAACTGACCCGGATTTACACGGCTCGGAACCAGGAAGTCACGTGCACCCTCAGGCGTGCTCTTGCAGAGCATCGGCGTCTCGATTTCAAGGAAGCCGTTGCGGTCAAAGTAGTCACGCATGATTTTTGCTACGCGGTGACGCAGCATAATGTTCTTCTGCATCTCCGGGCG
>NZ_CDXDFU010000204.1:0-11661 GCF_978017985.1 Schwartzia sp. (in: firmicutes)
CATAAACACCATTGAGCAGTACAATCTGCCGCACTCGCTGATAAGCTTTGAGTTAACCGAGCGTATGGCACTTGTTACACCCGAACTGATGAAGCATCACATGTCAGACCTCAACCATTACGGCATCACCTTTGCGCTTGATGACTATGGGACGGGAAATGCAAATATTTCCTATCTTATAGACTACAACTTCGATACGATAAAATTCGACCGCAATCTCATGCAGGCCTTCTTCAATCAGGAAAAGGCACACCGTATAATCGGAAGTGAGTTCCGAATCATTAAAGATCTGGGGCTAAGTGTCATAGTCGAGGGTATTGAGTCAGAGGACGAGGTGCGCATACTGAAAGAACACGAAATACAGTACATACAGGGCTTCTACTACAGCCGCCCTCTCCCGGGTACTGAGTGTATCGAATATCTGCGAAAAAACAGTCAGCAATAATAATTCTCTCAAGCATCAAAAAAGGAGCTGTGTACTCACAGCTCCTTTTTTATGTATGCCTTCATAATCCGGCACAAACAATATACATCTTTTCCTGCAGTGCCAATGATTTCGAACTGTCGAATTATGGCTCCGACAAGATAAACCTCACAGGGAGATTGCTTGCTCCGGGCGGAGTGAACTCCACATGCAGCGTCTCACCCTTAAACGTTCCGAGACTGAACATTTCCGTTCCCTTCGGCAGCAGCAGAGAACCATCCTTATTAGGAAGTGTGATTGGTGCGTCAGCATCACCGAAGAAGGGCGCATCCTTCGGCACCATACATGTCCATACGCCTGCGGGTTCTTCCGTACTTACATGCACAGCCCCCGTATAGAAGCCGCCTAAGGGATTTGCCCAAAGCTGTACCTTCTTTCGTCCCTTCATGGGGACTTCAAGGTGGTACATAACGCCGTAGTTGCCCGTGTTTTCCACGAGGCTTCCATCTGTAGCATCTATACCCTGCTTGAATTTATCATCGACTTCGTTTCCGATGGTTATATACACCTCTCCATCGCCCGGATTATAACGTCCATGTGCTTTAAGCAGTCTGTCCATGCCGGTGAAGGTTCCTCTGAGACGGTGCTCGTCCTTCGGAAGTACCGGGGCAGATTTTACAAACTCCAACGGATCTGCCGACGACGGATAGAGTATAACCGTCACTCTGACCGGACCCGTGGAGCTGAAATCATAGACTCCGTAGACAAGCTGCTCGTTTAATACGAGAGTTTTGTCCATGCTTTCCAGCATAACACGGCTCTGATATCCGTCGAGATAGATAGCATTCTGTGACTGCTTCTCGAAGAAATACTGACGCTGTGTTTCGCGTCCGACCTTGAGATAGTCCCGGTCGGGTGCGCTGCAGCCACCGCGGGTGATGTGTATTACCGCGTATCTGTCACTTGTGTTTTCAAGAACTACTGCCACTTTGCATGCAGTAGGAATCTGATTCACATGATAGTAAAGCACACGCGCGTCGCCCTGAATGACGTCAGAGTATAGTATGCCGGGCTGAGTGACATACTCCGGACTGTCGGAAAAGAGCAGCGTTCCGCCTACGTCCAGTGTATCTGTCTTCAGCGGTGTAAGCTCCATTTCCTGTTTCGACAGATATGTTACAGGCTTTGCTTCCTGCTTCTTTTTTCCCTCCACGTCTGTTGAGGCAGACTCCTTTTTCCTGTTGAGATATTTTTCAAGGATACCCGTGCCTGAGCCCTCCCTGTTCGTTTCTGACGCTTTTATTTTTTCTTCGGCAGCGCGCTCACTCTCTGCCATTCTCCTTGCTTCCGCTTCGGCACGTTCTCTTTCGATTCTCCGTGCTTCCGCTTCGGCACGTTCTCTTTCGATTCTCCGTGCTTCCGCTTCGCGGTCCGCCAGTTCTTCCTGCCTCTGTTTTTCTTCGGCAGCACGCTCTTTCGCAAGACGTTGTTCTTCCGCCTCTTTGGCTTCAGCTTCACGTCTGGCCTTTTCTCTCTCTTCCGCAGCTCTTGCTTCCTCTTTGGCGCGCTCTATTTCCAGAGCCTCACGCTCGGCTCTTTCTTTTTCCGCACGTTCTTCTATACGTCGTGCCGCTGCGCGCTCTTCTTCAAGAGCTATTCTTTCCCTTTCGAGTCTTTCAGCGCGTTCCATGCGCCGCTGTTCTCCCCGTTCTTCCGCGGCGTGGCGTGCCATGACATCCGCCCCGGTACCGAAAAAGAGCATTCCCGTTAAAAGGCAGGCTGCCAAACGCTTTCCAATCATTTTCTTTCCCCCGTTAATCTTTCATTCTCCCTATATGGCTCAGTACTGCTGATTCAAAAGCGAACCGAACCGCGCGAAAATTTTCGCTTTCCAAATGCGCAGCTTGAATTCCGTCAGGCCGAAATACGGACGCGGAATGTTTATTCTGCGCAAAAGATATGGATTAGTCTCGAAGGTGTTCAGTCCCGGATCCCCCGTGACTGCTGCAAGATATTCCGTTTCTTTAAGTATTGGCAGCATGTAGTCCCTGTATTTTCCGTTTGGATATGACAGAGCAAATACTGTTTTTACTTTATTCCACTCAAGGAGCGTTTTTGAAAGCTGTACCTCCGCTTTCACGTCCTCCGGCGGCATAGTGGTAAGCGCCATGTGATTTGCGGTATGGCTGCCTATTTCGATACCGCGCTCCTGCATGTCACGAAGCATATCCCATGTAAGGTAACCCGGCAGTCCAATGTCGTTCGTTACCATAAATACGGTAGCCTTCATACCGCGGCTCTCCATAATCGGGAGCATATCGGTATAGTTGTCCTTGTACCCGTCATCAAGAGTGACGATTACTGCTTTTTCGGGCAGAGTCTGTTTTCCCTTTTTCGCACGGAGAAAATCCAGTACGGATATAGTCTCATACCCCTGCGCACGGAGCTCGTCCATCTGTGCGGCAAAGTCCTGCGGAGTTACGGTGTATTCATCATCGCTCCATGTATTGACCTTGTGATATTCAAGTATGAGTACGCCCTCAGGCGGATAAACCGCCGTGATGCCGAATGCTGCCGCCGTGATGACTACGGCTATGCATAAAATTCCAAATATGCGGCCGAACCAGTTGCTGCTGCGGCGCGGTCCGCCGTAACGATTGATATAAACGCTCAGTTTTATTCCTCTCCTGTCTCTGCGAGCTGCATGAGCTTTCGCATTCTGTGATTTACTCCTGATTTTCCTATACCAAGTATTTCCGCAAGCTCCGCCAGCGCCGCATCAGGGTGCTCAAGGCGTGCCTCTGCTGCCTCACGGAGAGACGTCGGCAGATTTTTCAGCATACCTTTTTCTTCCAGCCTGTGAATGACTGCAATCTGACGTGCCGCCGCATCAGCGATTTTGTTGAGATTCGCCGTTTCGCAGTTTACTATGCGGTTGACCTGATTTCTTACTTCTTTTACGTTTCTGGATACTTCGAAGGCTTCCACTGCCTGCTCTGCGTCCATATACGCCAAAAGGTCTACTATGGCGTCGCTTTCCTTAAGATATACGATATAGGCGTCCTTTCGGTCTGTTATGCCTGCCGGCATATCCAGTCTCCTCAAGAGTGAAAGCAGCAGGTCCGCAAACTGATAGTTCGCCGTGACAAATTCCAGATGGTATGAAGCCTCAGGCCTGTTTACGCTTCCTCCTGCCTGAAATGCTCCCCTGAGATACGCCACACGGCAGCAGGGACGCCTGAGAAGCGTGCCTCCGTTCGAAGATGTAGGCATTGTTCCCGGAAGAAGGCCTATTTCAGAGAGAAAATCTTCTCCGCCCTTTTCAGGAAGAACCCTTACAGTATAGGAATTGTGCTGCTTCAGTCTGCGGAAGCGGCTGACGGTTATTTCCGTGTTGACCTTGCCCGCTTCTTTGAGCAGCACAAGCACTTTTCGCGCGACGGCTGCATTTTCCGTGGTAAAGGTAAGCCCCACGGTATGCTTCATTCCCAGAGTCATGACCGCACCCATTCGCAGAAGCCCCGAAAGCTCCGCCCGACGGTCGCAGGGTTTTGTATATGTAAGACGGGCCAGTTCGTTTTTTACATCGCCCGCAAATGAAGGCATCGGGTTTACCTCCTATTTTGTCTTTTTCTTGTCTCCGTGACGTATTTCTCCGGAGGATAATCCGTATATCATTTTCATGATATTTTTCGTGAGTTTTTGCGGGTCATGATGTCCCGCATCAGTTCCGCTGGTGATGTCAGCCTGTACAAAACCGACACCGAGGCTGTTAAGCTCGTCACGGTCTACGCGGACCGGTTCGGAGCCCTGCAAACTGTAAGCGTAAAGCTGATCCTCGGAAAGTTTCGTGGAATTGACGAGAACGTAGTCCACCGCGCCTTTTCCTGCATGTGCGATAATTGCCTTGACATGCATGGAGGCTGTATAATCGTCAGTCTCTCCGGGCTGTGTCATTACGTTGCAGATATAAATTTTGAGAGCACGGCTCTTTCTGAGTGCATCAGCAATGCCGTCTACAAGAAGATTCGGCATGACACTTGTATAGAGACTTCCCGGCCCCAATATGACAGCATCTGCATTGGCTATTGCCTCAAGTGCGGAATCAACTGCCTCCACATGCTCAGGATAAAGCTGAACATGTTCTATTTTTTTATGTGCCTCGGGAATCTGGGATTCTCCGCAGACAACAGTGCCGTCAGTCATATATGCGTCAAGACGTACATGGGCATTGCTTGCAGGAAGCACACGTCCCTCGACCGCGAGAACCTTTGAGGACTCACGGAGAGCCGTTTCCATATCTCCCGTGACCTCATTCATTGCCGCAATAAAAAGATTGCCGAAGCTATGCCCCGCGAGTTCGCTTGTACCGCCAAATCTGTACTGAAAGAGTTTTTCCATCAGCGGCTCAGTGTCGGCAAGGGCAACCAGACAGTTACGCAAATCGCCCGGCGGTATAATGCCAAGCTCCTCGCGGAGTCTGCCTGATGAACCGCCGTCATCGGCAACCGTTACTACAGCCGTTACGTTGCTGGTGGCCTGCTTCAGCCCGCGGAGAAGCACGGAAAGTCCGTGCCCGCCGCCGATTACGACGATATTGGGACCGCTTTCAAGTTTACGTTTTTCGTAGATCAGGTCTACAAGACGTCCCGAGTTTTCGGGAACAAGCACCATGATGAGGGAGCGGATAACGCTCCTTGTGGCAAACAGCATGATGCCGACACCCAGTATTACAATCAGTGCTCCCGCAAGAGCCGTAGCTGTGTAGTCGTATGAGCCGCGCCAGTTGTAAACGAACCTGAATATAGCTTCCTCTATATGGTCGAGATATTCATAGTTAAAAATCAATGCCAGACCGAGGCTGACAAGCATAACGCCTGCCGCAAAGAGCAGCAGCCAGCGCTTGAATTTCATGCCAGGGTACAGCCATTTCAATAAGTGCATGTTATGTTATACCTCTTCACGAACATGCTCGCGTACATCATTTTTCATGAGGTCGCGGTGTTCCAAAGTTGTCTGGAAGCCCCTCGCTCCCAAAAAGTCATAAATATGCTTTGCAACGAACACAGAACGGTGCATACCGCCTGTACAGCCGCAGGCAATGACGAACTGATTTTTTCCTTCTTTGATATACTGAGGCATCAAAAAGCCCAGCATATCGTCAAGCCGTGTAAGAAATTCCTGTGTGACAGGCCATTTCGAGATATAGTCGGAAACGTCCTGCACCACTCCGCTTTTATGACGGAGCGAGTCAATGTAGAACGGGTTCGGCAAAAAGCGCACATCAAGAACCATATCTGCGTCCATCGGTACTCCGAATTTAAAGCCGAAGGAGAGAACATTTACGTTCATTTTGACTCCGTCCGGATTACCGAAAAGCTGTATAATTTTAGTTTTCAGCTCTGCTTTTCTGAGCTCGGAGGTGTCGACTATATATGTTGCTTTCTGACGCACGGGTGCGAGCTGCCCCCGCTCCTTTGCGATACCCTCGGAAAGTCTTGAGCTCGGCGCCATCGGGTGGCGTCTGCGTGTTTCTTTATACCGGCGTATGATTGCCGCGTCGGAAGCGTCCATGAAAAGAAGCTCGTATTTCTGCCCGTCCCTGTCCATATCGTCAAGCACATGAACGAAAGTATCGAAAAATTCACGGCTTCTGGTATCCACTACAAGTACAACGTTTGCAATATGCCCTGCAGAATGGGCACAGAGCTCAGCAAACTTCGGAATAAATACAGGAGGCAGGTTGTCTACGCAAAAATAGCCCAGGTCCTCCAAAAAACGGCATGCCTGGGTTTTTCCGCCTCCCGACATGCCTGTGACAATTACCAGTCTGTAGGGATTAACGGGTATCTGCTCTTTTGCTCCCGCGTGGGAGATTGTTTCATTTCGCTCTTCCTCTTCAATCGCTTTTCTTTCTTTTTCATTTTCCATAGCAGTTTCCTCCCTCCGGGAAACAATATAGCCTTCTCTTTTCAGAGAAGGAGCCCTCGTCAGCGGTAGATGAGGCATGCATGGCATATCCCCATGCATATAAAAGACAGTAAATCACAAAAACTTTATTATATTATTATATTATACAGCAAACGTCTCCGTTTGCCAAAAACCGCAGTCAAAGCACAAATCGCTCCACCGCGTCGGCAATGGCATCTTCGTCACATGACGGTGCAATATAGTCCGCAATATCCCTGGCAGCCTGAATACCATTTGCCGTAACGACAGCAGTCCCCGCCCATTCAAGCATAGAAAGGTCATTTTCCGCATCACCGCAGCACATGACCTCATCCCGTGAGAGCCCCAAATGCTTCGCCAGAGCTTCTACTCCCGTCGCTTTTGTTATGCCTATTGGCATGATGTCCGTTACTGTGTCAACGTTTGTAACCGCCTCGAACCTGCCCGGGAATTTCGCTTTTATGTCAGAGAGCTTTTCTTCCATGTGCTCTCCGGTAAGGTCGCGGAGAACGAACTGCATGATCCCTTCCGCGTGACTGAGATAATTCTGCCCCACTTCAACTATGTGAAAATCAGGGACTGTTCTGTATGCGTAAAAGTATTCAGGTCTGAAATCCGTACCGTATATTTCCGTGCCTATGTGCCACTGCATGTACCATTTCTTTTCCCCCAGTACATAACGCATCAGCTCCTGTGCGAATTTAACATCATACACGGCTGTAAAAACAGGCGGCTCGCCTTCTTTCTGCACAAGTCCTCCGTTGCAGCAGACGAGCGGTGCGTTAGCTCCTATGAGTCCTCCGAAATGAACGGCGGAATTCATCATACGTCCGGTGGCTATCGTTACCCAGACACCCTTTTCCTTCGCTTTATCCAGTGCCTCAAGGTTTCTTCTGCTTATTTCTTTTTTTGAGTTCAGCAAAGTTCCGTCCAAATCCATAGCTATAAGGCGTATCATTGTCCGTCCTCCAGAACATAACGGTGAATAGCTTCCGCCACGCCGCCTTCTTCACAGATTCCCGTAACCACATCTGCCTCAGCCTTTACTGCCTCCGAGGCATTTCCCATTGCCACACCCAGGCCACAGGCCTTCAGCATGGACACATCATTCCCCGAGTCACCGAGGGCCATGATTTCATCAGCGGCTATTCCGTGCTTTTGAGCAAGCTCAAGAACTGCTTTTGCTTTCGATACTCCCGGCAGAACTACCTCTATATAATTCGCTTTGGATTTCATCACCAGTATTTCGGAAGGAAATGCTTCTGCAAGCATGGAGAGCGCTTCATCTCCCGAGGCTTCGTCCTTTGTTACAACAAGAAGCTTGGGAACCTCATCTGTTCTCTCAAGAAGTCCTTCCTTTCCAACTGCATTTCCCGGCACACCCGATGCCTTCTCATAAGCCAGAGCCGCCTCTGTTGCTTCTGCATAATATAGCTTCCCTTCACTGTATAGCTGAACATACCAACCATGTTCAAATACAAATCGCAGAACTCTTTTCACCACGTCGGGGGGAAGAAACTCCGTGCTTATACGCTCCCCTCCGACAGTCTTAACAATGGCGCCGTTATAGGCGATAAGTGGAACATCTATCCCCAGCTTTTTCGCATAGGGAAGCGCCGAGCGGTACATACGGCCTGTGGCGATTGTGACAAGCACGCCGCGTGCTGCCGCTTCCTTTACTGCTTTTATATTTTCTTCCGGTATATGAAATGTATCATCAACCATCGTTCCGTCAAGGTCGGATACAATCATGCGAATTTTTTTGTGCATAGAAAAAGCTCCCTTCATGCCTGTTACTACTATTGTAGCACAGTAATGAAAGGAGCTTTTATGCTTACGCAAAAAAGTATTTAATCATTTAATTCATACAGCTGCCATGTCGCGGCTTGCTACGATGTCAACGCCGAGACCGAGAATGTCAGCCGCAATGACGTCGCCTGCCTTGACAGGAGCTTTTGCCGTAATCTTTTTCAGCTCGCGGGCACAGTCAAGAATACGTCCCTTCGGCAGTACGCTGCTTGATACAACCGGAAGCAGCGCAAGCTGGCCGCCCTCAATGCGGACCGTAGTAGTCAGCATACGGGTTGGAGACATGATTTCATCACGGCCGTATTTTGCTCCGCGCGGGCATGTGTTGCCCGTAACCTCCGTAACTGCTCCGTCCTCTATTGTAACAGTAAGCTCACAGCCCATGGGGCACATGATACAGTTCAGTACTTTCTTTTCCGTTGCCATGATTATGCCTCCTCAATCGAAACCGTGATGTCAGCCGACAGTGCACTCACTTTTTCAGCCGGAATCTCAACGGAAATCATTTCGCTCGGTTTAACTACCGGAAGTATTTTCTTCATGACTTCCTGCTCGCCGCTCGTGACGGAGAGTTTCACTTTACGCATTGGACGTGCCGCGCGCATAAAGAGACGTACAGCCTCGCTCTCGCTGCTGAGGCGCAGGTGCTGAGGCACGCAGGTATTTACTCCTGTGCCCGGAGACACCTGCAGATCTCTGTCAGCTTTGACGTTTTTGCCAAGAGCCGTGAGAGCTGCATATTTTCCTGCGATTTCGGCTTCATCGGAAACGAAGTCAACCAGGTCGTGAACGTGAACGACATTACCTGCGGCGAAAACACCTTCAAGGCTCGTCTCACGGTGCTGGTCAACGACAGGTCCGTTCGTGCGCGGGTGAAGCTCAACGCCGAGCTCACGGGAAATCTCATTTTCCGGGATAAGTCCGACGGAAAGAAGCACCGTGTCGCACTCGATGTCGAATTCCGTTCCCGGAATAGGACGCATTTTATCGTCAACCTTCGATACTGTAATTCCCTCTACGCGGTCCTTGCCCTTGATTCCCGTAATGGTGTGTGAAAGGTAGAGAGGAATATCGTAGTCGTTGAGGCACTGAACGATATTTCGCGTAAGTCCGTTGGAGAATGGGCAGATTTCAAGAACAGCCTGCACCTTGCAGCCCTCGAGCGACATACGGCGCGCCATGATAAGGCCGATATCGCCGGAGCCGAGAATAACAATCTTGCGGCCCGGAATGTAGCCTTCCATGTTTACCATGCGCTGTGCCGCGCCTGCTGTGTAAACACCTGCCGGACGATATCCCGGAATACGGATTGCTCCGCGGGTACGTTCACGGCAGCCCATTGTGAGGATTACCGTCTTTGCCTGCAGCTTCATAAGTCCGCGCTGAGGATTTACAGCGATTACTTCTTTATTGTCACGAACTTCAAGAACCATTGTGTCAACGAGGACTTCAACCTCAGGGCAGTCCTTGATAAGGTCGTAGCAGCGCTGAGCATAGCCCGGGCCTGTGAGCTCTTCTTTAAAGTGATGCAGACCGAAGCCGTTATGAACGCACTGCTGGAGGATACCGCCGGCCTCGCGGTCACGCTCAAGCACGAGGATTTTTTTCGCGCCGTTGTTTACTGCGCTGTGAGCGGCAGAAAGTCCCGCAGGACCGCCGCCGACGATGATAATATCATACATTTCGCTCATTCTGCCGCACCTTCTTTCTCATAATACATGTAGGAATCTGCGCCGTCCTTGCGAACCTCAGGCACAGAAATACCCAGTTCGCGGGAAATGATTTCTATAACGCGCGGTCCGCAGAAGCCGCCCTGGCAGCGTCCCATACCCGCACGTGTGCGGCGTTTTACACCGTCTACCGTGCGTGCGCCGCAGGGACGGTTGATAGCATCGACAATCTCACCCTCTGTGATTGTTTCACAGCGGCAGATAATACGCCCGTAGCGTCCATCCTTTGCGATGAGGGCAGCCTTTGCTTCATCGTCCAGTTCGCGGAATACCGGCTCCTCGGGACGGCCTTTTTTATAATCGGAGCGCTTTGATGCGCCTGTTTCTTCAACAATTATTTCAGCAAGGTACTGAGCGATTGCCGGAGCAGATGTGAGGCCCGGTGACTGGATTCCTGCTGCCTGCAGAAGTCCCTCTACCTTGGATTTACCCAGCACAAAGTCACCCGTAGAGGAAGCTGCACGGAGTCCTGCGAACTCTGTGATAGCCGCACCGCCCGGGATTTCCGGGCAGAGCTTTCTCGCACCCGCAAAAATCTCGTCCATGCCTGCGGAGGTTACGGACAGGTCTTCTTTGTCGTCAATCTCCTGCGCGTTAGGCCCGATGAATACGTTGCCGTGCGTAGTAGCGCAGACGAGAATACCCTTGGATGTCTTCGTCGGAACAGGGAAAACAACACCGTTTACCATGGTTTTCTGTGCCGTTTTGTCGAAAAGCACATATTCGCCTTTTCTCGGGTGAATGGTGAAGCTTGTGTCCCCTGCCATTGCAGAAATTTTATCAGCGTAAACGCCTGCGGCATTTACGACATATTTTGTTTTTATCGTCCCCTGAGAGGTTTCAACAGCCTCAACACGGCCGTCTTTAACGGAAATACCCGTTACTTCGCAGTCACGGAGAACTTCCGCGCCATTGATTACAGCATTTTCGGCAAAAGCCTGCGCCATGCCGAAAGGCCAGCAGATGCCTGCAGTCGGTGCCCAGAGAGCAGCCTTGATATCCTTGCTGAGATTCGGCTCTTTTTCGCGCACTTTATCGCCATCCCAGATTTCAAGTCCCGGGACGCCGTTTGCTTCACCGCGCGCCTTGAGTTCCTTCAGCGTCGCAATTCCATCCTCGTCAAAAGCCGCAACGAAGGAACCCGTCCATTTAATATCAAGATTCAGTTCCTTTTCGAGTTCATGATAGAGCTCGTTGCCCTTCACGTTCATCTTCGCTTTGAAACTGCCCGTCGGTGCGTCAAATCCTGCATGCAGAATTGCGCTGTTCGCCTTCGTTGTTCCTGCCGCAATATCCGGCTCTTTTTCCACCAGAACGCAGCGCAGGTCATAGCGCGCCAGCTCCGAGAGGATAGCTGTTCCGGTAATGCCGCCGCCGATGACGACAACATCTGCCTGTCTTTCCATTATGAAATCCCCTTCATTAATAGTTTAGTAGTCAGCAATCTATAACGATTAACCTTATATATTTTAGCGAGTCAAATGTTGTTTTTCAAGAGACACACAGCAGGGACAAAAGGACTCAAGTCACATACAAAAACACCGTACAGTTTCGTTTTATCGAAACCATACGGTGTATTTTGTATACCTATTATCTTTTGAAAAATATCCTGCGTTAAGAGTCAAATGACACAGCATAACGTGAAAAGGCCCGGTATCACCCTTTAGGTTCGAATTTTACCACAACCACACTATCCCGTTCAACAACCGTGTTTGGTTCCACATTCTGGCTTACTGCGATACCGTGTCC
>NZ_CDXDFU010000205.1:0-2802 GCF_978017985.1 Schwartzia sp. (in: firmicutes)
CATGGTACGAATACGACGGAAAAGGCGGAGATGCTCAGCCGCGTCATCCATGGGAAGGCCAGACGAAGGCCAAATATACGGGCCCGAAGGTCGGTACGCCTACGGATTGGAAAGAGCTTAATGAGAAGGGCAAATATTCCTGGCTCAAGACTCCGCTGTGGCGCAATAAAATGTGCGAGGTCGGTCCGCTGGCTCACTACATCGTCATCTACACAAAGGCTAAACAGGGACTCCTGCCTGATATGACATGGGCAGAGAAGATGATGGTAGACCAGATTGAGGCAGTTTCGAAGGTTCTCGGACTTGCTCCTGAGGTATGGCTCCCGACAATGGTCGGCCGTACGGCTGCCCGTGCTCTTGACTGCCAGATTAATGCCGAGGTTGAGAAGTTCTTCTTCGATAAGCTCATCGAGAATATCAAGAGCGGCGATACACAGGTTGCTTCCATGGATAAATGGGATCCGTCCACATGGCCTAAACGTGCTGTCGGTGTTGGTCTCTACGAAGCACCGCGCGGAGGTCTCAGCCACTGGATAACAATCGAGAACGGCAAGATTTCCAATTATCAGTGTGTTGTTCCGACTACATGGAACGCATGCCCGAGAGACGACAAGGCAGGCCACGGCGCATACGAGCAGGCGATGATGGACACGAAGGTCAAGATTGCAGACAAGCCACTTGAAATCGTCAAGGTCATCCGCTCCTTCGACCCGTGCATGGCATGCGCAACGCATCTTTTCAATGAGAAGGGCGAAAAGATTAATGTTGTTACGACCGATCCATACGGCGGCATGCATGTCGACGCCTGAGAGAGGTGAGTGAATATGGTTAAGGAAGAACGGAGGATATATTACCTCTTCAGTCCGTTCCTGCGGATATTCCATTGGGTCATGGCAGTGAGCATCATCGTGATGTTCGTTTCAGGCCTTTTGATTACGAAGCCGGTTTACATCAATGCTCTCGAGCCGACGTATACGGTGTTCCTCGTTGATGTGACACGAAGCGTGCATTTCCTTGCGGCGTTCGTGTTCTGTGCTTCGCTGATTCTCCGCGTCTACGGATATATTATCAACCGCGGCGACCGTCTGTTCCCGCGTGTTTTGGAAGGCCATTTCTACTCTGAAACTGTTGATGTGGCACTTCATTATATGCTTCTGAAGAAATCCCATGCACCGTTCCTCAGAAACCCGCTGGCGCGTATGTCCTATGCAGGACTTTACGTGATGGCAGCAATCGAGATCGTTACGGGCTTTGCTATGTACAACATGGCAGACCCGAACACTATCGGAGGCTTCCTGTTCGGCTGGGTGAACACGGTGCTCGGCGGAGAGTACATGACTCATGTGGTACATCACTACTGCGCATGGGGTATCATGCTCTTCGTTATCGGTCATATTTACATGGCTATCCGCGCGGATTTCATGGAGGGCGAGGGAGAAATTTCCAGTATGTTCAACGGTACCAAGCTTCTGGAGCATGAACCGAAGGACGCCTGTGAGGTTGAGCCTCCCAAAACGAAATAAATATATGGAGGAATTCACTGATGTGTAAAGAATGCGGCTGCGGCCAGAATAACGGAAATACCCGTTTGCAGTTTATTACCGAAGGTTATACGGAAGAAAGTGCAAAGACGGTCGAGAAGGCTCTTCTGGGACTGCCGGGGGTAATGTATGTACATATCCACTGGCATGAAGGTGAAACGACAATTGATTATAATCCGTCCAAGACAAAGATGACGGAAATCATCAAGGTATTTTCGGATAACGGTCTCGAAGCCGGATTGTGATATATTCCGAGGGGACGCCGAATGGCGTCCCCTTTTTTTCAAATATGTAATATTTTTATTTGCGGTAAAACGCAGACAAGGATATTATGAGGAGGTGGACGGATGCACGAAATGTCGCTGGCGGAAGGTATCCTTGGAATCGCTAAGGACTACGCAGAGCAGAACGGTGCGGCCAAGGTAACAAAAATCGCTCTTTTGATTGGCGATATGGCAGGAGTCGAAACAGACTCCCTTGAGTTCTGTCTGGGCATTGTGAAGAAGGGGACACTGGCGGAGGATGCCGAGGTTGTTATTCAGCATGTGCCTCTGGTGGGCCGCTGCAGTATGTGCGGAAAAGAACGTCCGATAGAAAAGTATAATTTTATCTGCTCTGATTGCGGAGGAGTCATGGAAACTGTCTCGGGCCGCGAGATGAGAGTGGATTATCTGGAAATGGAGTGAGCAGATGGAAGTCAAGGTCATGCAGGACGTGCTGGGAGAAAATGATAAAATCGCGGAGTCGATTCATGACAAGCTCGCGGCACAGGGTGTTTTTGTAATGAATCTTCTGGGCTCTCCGGGCTCGGGAAAGACAACGCTTTTGGAGCGTACGCTTGAGAAGCTTGCAAAGGAGATGCGTATAGCAGTCATTGAGGGTGATCTTTTTACCTCCAAGGACGCTGACCGCATCGCAACCCATGGAGCGGAGGTCATTCAGGTGAATACCAGCGGCGGCTGCCATCTGGAAGCACCGATGATTGAGAAAGCTCTTGCGGATATGGACTGGAAATCTATGGATATGCTCGTCATCGAGAATGTTGGAAATCTTGTCTGTCCTGCGGAGTTTGCTCTTGGTGAGCAGGCGAAGGTTACGGTGCTTTCCATCACCGAGGGAAATGATAAGCCTATGAAGTATCCTTTGATTTTCAAGGAATCTTCTCTTGCTATTCTTAACAAGGTGGATTTGCTTCCATATACGGACTTCAGCGTGGAGAATGCTGTGGAGGATATCACGACGATTCACCCGGGAGTTACGG
>NZ_CDXDFU010000206.1:0-11506 GCF_978017985.1 Schwartzia sp. (in: firmicutes)
CACTAAGACGTATGCGGACACGCTCTATATATTCAGGCTCCGCGTTGAGGCCCGTACCAATTGCCGTGCCGCCCATGTTCATGACGAGAAGATTGCTGGCTGATGCTCCCTGAATACGGCGGATTCCGCGGCGTACAGCAGAAGCGTAGGACGCCATTTCCTGACCGACTGTAATAGGAATAGCATCCTGCAGATGTGTACGTCCCATCTTTACAACGTCCTTAAACTCAACAGCCTTTTTGTCAAGCTCTACCGCAAGACGCTTCAGCGCTTCGATGAGCTTCTTCGCCTTGTAACGCATACAAACCTTAATTGCCGTTGGAAAAACATCGTTGGTGGACTGTGCCATATTTGCGTGGTTGTTCGGCGAAATGAACTGATACTCGCCTTTTTTGTGCCCGGTAAGCTCAAGGGCACGGTTGGTCAGAACCTCGTTGACATTCATGTTTACCGACGTTCCCGCGCCGCCCTGAATCGGGTCAACAGGGAACTGGTCAAGAAGAGCTCCACTGAGTATCTCATCCGCAGCAGCCACCAGCGCATTTCCTATCTCGGGCTTCATACGCCCCGTATCCATATTTGCGAGCGCCGCCGCTTTTTTTACCATTACAACGGCCTGTATAAATTCCTTATCTACCTCTTCTCCCGTTATATGGAAGTTTTCCATTGCACGTACTGTCTGCACTCCGTAATAGACCTCATCAGGTACATCCATTTCTCCGAGAAAATCATGCTCCTTGCGCATTTCGCCACAACCTTTCGTCGTAATAATTTTCCGCTTAATTCTCTCTGCGTATATATTTCTATATTCAAACAAAAAATCCTGCCGGGTTTTCATCCCGACAGGATTTTGTTTTAAGGAAACGCTGATCAGTGTGTTCCTAAATTATTTAGATGTCGTACCGAACCATTTAGCGAAGATTTTGTCATACTCGCCGTTCTCATGGAGTTTCTTGAGAGCTGCGTTGACTTTTTTCTGCATCTCAGGGTCCTTCTTGGACATTGCGATACCGTATTCCTCAGAGGTCAGGAGGTCATCAAGGGCACGGACGTCCGTGACACCGCTCTTTTTGATGTAATAGTCGTTGACCGGACGGTCGTTAACTACAGCATCAACGCCGCCTGCCTTGAGTTCAAGGAACGTATCTGCGGAGCTATTGAACTCTTTGATTTCAACGCCCTCAATCTTGCGGCATTCTTTTGCGCTTGTGGTACCAATCTGAACAGCAACCTTCTTGCCTTTGAGGTCTGCGAACTTGTTGATGTCCTTGTTGTCCTTCTTAACGATGATTGTCAGACCGGATTTGTAATACGGATCGGAGAAGTTAACCTTCTGCTTGCGCTCATCGTTGATAGTCATACCGGAGATGATGACATCGAGGTTGCCGGACTCCATTGCCGGAATCAGACCGTCAAAGTTAACATTCTGGATTTCTGCCTTGTAACCCATCTCTTTTGCAACAGCGCGGATAAGGTCCATATCAAAGCCCTCGTACTCCTTGCCGCTTACATCCTGGAACTCAAACGGTGCAAAGTCTGCGTTTGTACCAATGCGCAGAACCTTCTCCGAGCCCTGTTTTGCCCCACTGTCTTTCTTTGCCGAATCGCCGCCGCAGCCTGTAGCAAGTACAGCCAGCGCCAAAACAGCAGCCATGCAGATCAGCATGATCTTCTTCATACCCAACCACTCTCCTAAAAGATATTCGAGGATAGCCCTCGTGCACAAGAAAAGCCCGGCACAAACCGGGCCTCATTGCCTGTATCAAATAATCGTCAGTGCCCTCTGCGTTTATTGAAGCAGTCCCGACAGAAAACCGGGCGGTCATCCTTAGGCTCGAACGGAACCTCTGTCTCGCGTCCGCAGTCAGCACAGACAACGGTGAACATCTGACGCTGCGGCTGATCTCCGCCCTCACGGGTGCGGCGACGTTTGTCGCGGCAGTCACGGCAGCGGACCGGCTCATTCTCAAAGCCTTTTTCCGCGTAAAATTCCTGTTCGCCTGCGCTGAAGATGAACTCCTTACCGCAGTCCTTGCACGTTAACGTTTTGTCTTCGAAAGCCATGAATTAATCCCCTCACATTGTGTAGAACGGTCCGTTGCCTCTTTAGGCAAACACATCTATCATCGTTCCAAGATTAGGATCAAGGCTTTCTGTAATATCGGACAACATGGCTTCAACACCCTGCTCGGAGGATTCCATCGCTTCTTTGAGGACAGCAACTCCGAGAGACTGCTGTACCTGAGCCTGATGCATCCCTACACTGACAGCAGCTATACTCATATCCAAGTCCACAAAACCCATCTCCTTTCCTGAATCAATAATATCAAATCTCATTATATGTGAATTTACGAAAAAGTGCAATACTCTTTCCAGAGATGACGATAAAGGTCCTCTATATCCTTCATATAGGGAATTCCGTCCATAAGACGTGACTTTTTCACAACGTTTCTCAGGCCCGAATGGAACTTCTCCAAAATCTCCATGGAATTGGCTATCTGCACCGCTTTGCGGACATAATCACCGTCGTTTTTTGCCACCAGCTCAGGAAGCCCCGCATTCTCCAGAATCGTCGCCCCGTAACGTGAACCGTGGGTATTTCCTTTCCTTGTTATAACAGGTACCCCCATGATAAGCGCCTCGCAGGTGGTCAGCCCGCCGTTGTATGGCGTCGTATCAAGAGCGATATCCACGTCCCTGTACTGCTCCAGATAATCAGGACTGTACGGGCGGAAATCCACACGCTCGGGATTGATGCCTATATCCTTCAGCCGGCTTTTTGCTTCCTCTATACCATCGGGAATGCTCGCAATCTTTCCCTTTATAATGAGCCGTGAATCCGGCACTGCCTCGAGAACTCCTCTCCACAGAAGCAGCGTTTCACGGCTGACCTTTGCGAAATTGTTGAAGCTGCCGAAGGTCACATAGCCGTTACGCTTTGCAGGCGGTTCCTCCGCAGGCGGCGGAAGCTCATGCACTATTTCCGGCGAGTAGCAGAGATGGCAGTACGGAACCCGTGCAATCTTTTCCGTAAAACCGGTTGACCCCGCATCGGGAGGCTGACATATATAATCGGAAAGAAAATAATCAGCTTCATGAAGTCCGCTTGTGTTTATATCCCCGATTGCAACCATCTGTATCGGCGCGGGACGGTACGTCAGCACAGGCAGGCATGACCCCTGTGAATGTCCCGAAAAATCCACCAGGATATCAATCCTGTCCTGATAGATTTTCTGCGCCGTTTCCTTGGGTGTAAGCCCCGTAACATCACGCCATGCGGCAGCGTAGCGGCGGAACCGCTTTGATACATGGTCCTTGCTTCCGATGGTATAGCAGAACACAGAGAAATCCAGCTTCGAGTAATCACGCAGGAACGGAGTCAAAAAATTCGCCACGGCATGCTCCCGAAAGTCCGGAGAAAGATATCCTATACGGAGCTTTCTGTCCGGCACTCCCTCAGGGCGTGTGTGAGGAAATTTAACCCTTATGCCGAAGAAGGCATTGTATCCCTCCCTCAGTGCCAGATGGTGCTTATCCTGTGTCTGATAATTCGTCAGAAACAACGCCTTGCTGTAAAGGTCTGCCTTGCCTGCAGGGTCCTTCACCAGCGCGCTGACATCCATGCATACCTCCGCAGCCTCTTTAGCTCTGCCGAGAAGATAGCATGTATCTGTCAAAAGGCGTCCTGCCCGTTCCAGCAGAGTGAGCTTATATTGGGGAATATCCCCCTCCGCGACCTCGCCAAGCCGCCACAGACGCTGCAACAGCGGAATGGCTGCACGCAGCTCAAAGTTCCCCACGGCAAGCTCTGCCGCTGTCAACAGAATACGCCAGTTATACGGGTCTGATGAAGACACTCTCTGCACTATCCGCTCGGCCGCGTCTTCTTCTCCCAGATAATAGGAAGCCTGCGCCAAAAGCGCCAGCGCGTCAAGGTCGTCCAAATCATGTGCCAGAATCTCACGGGCACAGGCGCGCATGGCTTTGAAATCGCCCTCCAAAAAGAAATCGTTCGCTTTATTGAGCCAATCTTCTTTTTCTTCCTGCTTAATCGTCAAAAGCCACACCTCCCCCGTATCTTCAATTATTCGCCATGATGCTTTAATTCTCCTGCAATGAAAGAAGATTTATTGTACATGCAAACAAAAATCCCCGGCTCTCGAAAGAACCGGGGATATTGTATATTGATTTAGAAGCGGAATCTCTGCAGGGAGTTCTGCAAATCCTGAGCAAGCTCGGAAAGCGAACCGCTGGCAGAAGCAATCTCTCCTGCGGACGCAGACTGCTCTTCGGCAATAGCCGAGACATTCTGCATCTCGTCGGAAACTTTTGTGCCCTGCTGGTCAATCTCTGCAATCTGATTGGAGATATTCTGCGTATCAGTAGCAACTCCCTGAATGGAGGAGCTCATCTCGGATACCTCGCCCGTTACCATATCAACATTATCGCGAATCTCGTCGAATGTAGCACGGAGACCTTCGACAGCCTGTGCACCGACGGATACGGCTTTAGTTCCTTCACGCATGGAGGAAACAGCGCTCGTTGTATCGTTCTGGATAGAACCGATGAGCTCTGCAATCTGCTGTGCAGCAGTCTGGGACTGCTCAGCAAGCTTTCTTACTTCCTCTGCGACAACTGCGAAGCCGCGGCCATGCTCACCTGCACGCGCAGCCTCAATAGCTGCGTTGAGTGCAAGGAGGTTTGTCTGACCTGCGATACCGGAAATAGTCTCTACGATAGTACCGATTTCCTGAGAACGCTCGCCCAGCTTATCGACAATACCTGCCGACTCTCCGACCGTCTTCTCAACGCTCTTAATCTGGTCAACTGCGGAAATGATAGCATTGCTTCCTGCCGTTGCTTTATCAAATGCAGCGGAGGACTGGTCCGCAATTTTCTGTGCTTCCTGTCTGAGGCTTTCAATAGCCTGAGATACCTGCTGAATGGACTCTGTACTGGAAGCAATTCCGACCTGCTGCTGAGCCACAGCGCCTGCGGCACGGGTTACGGCCTGTGCCGACTGCTCAGAAGCCTGCGCGGACTGTGAGGAGCTTGCAGTCAGCTCTTCCGAGGAAGCGGCAATCTGATCTGACGAGGAATGAATCTGCTTCATGAGTTTATTGAGATTCTGACGCATAGCGATAAAGGATTGTTCCATATCGCCGAACTCGTCCCTGCGTTCTGCGGACATTCCCGAATCACGGAAATCGCCGTCGCTGAGCTTCTTGCAGTTAGCCATAATTTCATCAAGCGGGTTTGTAATCTCACGGGAAATAAAGATGCTTGCCAAAACAAGAACAACAAGAGCAACTACACACTGGATAATCATGTTGCGGGAAGCTGCCTCGGATTTAGCAATATTTTCCTGGTACATCTTCTCGGAGTTTGTCATTACCGCCGTCTGCTTTGCTTCAAGCACCTTGCGCATAGCGGTTGTATCCTGGCTGCCCTTTGTGGAGTAGAGCTTCTGTGCACCTTCGCGGTCGCCCTTTTCATTAAGAGCAAGAATCTCTCTCATAGTACCGGAGAACTTAAGCCAGACTGTCTTCATTTCCTCAATGGAATCCATATTGGAGCCCGGTGCAACTCTGGTTTTGTAGTCCTCCCAGGTTGCGAGGTAATTCTTGTCTACCTCATCCATGTCCTTCTTCAGGTCCGCAAAGCGCTCAGGTGTCGTCGCACTCATGGAAAGAGCTGCACGCGACTGCATGTCACGCATGAAATACTTCATCTGACCTGCATTGTAGCCGTTCTTCAGACGCTGATTGTACATGACGTCAATTTTCTTTTGGGCATCCTGGAAGGTTGAATAACCTCCATAGCCTACCACAGCAAGCGCAATAAGCGCTATGACCGCCAGCGTCAAAATCTTGAACGCCACTCTGATGTTTTGAAAGAATCCCATAAAGATACCTCCCTCTCCCTTCCGTAAAAGAAGACTTATTAAACTTTAAAATTTTTGAATTAATTATGTATCGATTTATATATTTATATTTCGACATAAAGAAAATTTTTCCTTCTTATTTAATTCTTTTTTTGCTATTTCAAATGTTTTTTGCACAAAAGAAAACCGCTCATGCGTTCTCGCATCAGCGGTTAAAAACAGTTAAATATTAATTCACACCATATCATTTGATATTACATGCGTTGAAAGGAATTCTGAAAAGGTTTCTTCATTCATTGGCTGGGCAAAAAGGAAGCCCTGTCCCAGCATGCAGCCCTCTTCACGAAGCATCTGCTCCTGTTCCTGGGTTTCTATACCCTCGCAAAGAACACTCAGCCTCAGTCTGCGGCCGAAATCGATAACGCCGCGCAGAATAGTACGTCCCTTGTCGTCATTTTCAGCCGCCAGAAGGATCGCCCTGTCGATTTTTATTGTATCCATGGGCAGCGTGTGCAGCATTGCAATGGAGGAATATCCCGTACAGAAGTCATCCATGGCAAGGCGGTAGCCCATGTCACGCAGCTTCTTCGCTATACCCACGGCGTACTTTCTTGCCGCCTGTGAGTCATAATCAACAAAGGCCGTTTCAGTAATTTCCAGTTCGACAAGCCCTTCCGGCAGAGGAATTTCTTCTGCCAGCTTCTTCATTTTCTCGATATATCCGACCTCGCTTATATGCTTTCCCGACTGGTTCACTGAAACAGGCACAACCGTAAGTCCTGCATCAAGCCTGCGTTTTAGATAAAGCATCGTCTCTCTCAGAACAAAGTAGTCCAGTGCCAGAATCAGATTTGTACGCTCAAGCACAGGTATGAACTGCCCCGGACTCAGCGGGCCAAGCTCACTGCTGTTCCAGCGGACAAGGGCCTCAGCTCCTGCCACAGCGCCCGAATAAAGGTCGTATTTCGGCTGATACCAGACATAAAATTCATTGTTTTCCAATGCTGCCGGAAAAATATTTTCAATCTTCTGCTGCTTGGCACGCTTCGACATCAGCTTCTCGTCATAAATGCAGCAGAGTACCCCTGTTTCATCTGCCTCCGCCTGAGCAATCTCAACCTGCTGGATAAGCTCCTGCGCAGATATTTCTCCTGTTTTCGGCACCTGCACAAAACCTACATTGTATTGCATGGTGATGGGGAACATATTGCTTGTAAGATGTATGTTATCCTTGAATCCCGCGATAACCCTTTCAATCGGATAATCCTTCGGCATACAGCAGAATACATAGCTCTGGTTAAGCGCTCCGGGGGTAGCGTAATGCTGAAACCATGAGAACTCACTGCTCAGCTCTTCGAGCACTTTCTTCTGTATTTCCGCGGCCTCGTTTCGCGAGCATACCGCCATAAGGCGGTCAAAATGGCAGATATTGTTCAACATGATATACAATCTGCCCTCGGCGCGGGCCTCTTTATTTTCTTCAATAAATTCCGGAAGATTCTCCTCGAACCAGCGGAGATTATAGAGTCCGTTGCGGTAGTAGCGATACGCCGCAATCTGAAGCCGTTCGTAATTCTTCTGCTTCTGGCGATAGATATATACAACACCGCCGATAATAATTGTCGAAATAATTATCACGGCACAGAGGGATTTAACAGGATAATAATATACAAACGTACGCCAGCTGTGCTCAGGAGTTATTGCCAGTGCGGATTCATCAATTATCGCCTGAGTATCCGCGGTTCCGATATGCGCAATTTCTTTATTAAGAATACGGACAAGAACCGGATCCGCATTTCGGCATACGCCCATGGAGATATCCTGCAGCATGACACTCTGTCCCGTTGAATACAGTACCGCGTATTCGGGCTGCATCAAAATGAGCTGGGCCAGAAGAATTTTCGTGAAAAAGATGTCCGCGGTTCCGTTTCGTACCGCCTCTACACATTCCTTGTCAGTGTCAAAATAAATAATCCTGCTCTGTGGATACGTTTTTTCAACATACTGTCTCGTAAAGAAAAGGCCTCTTACGGCTGCTACACGCGGCTCTCGTACACTTTCCCTGTCACGGCGCACAATCCCCGTATAGGAGGACTCCATATAAGGGAACGTAAACCACATATTGTTCTCTCTTGCCCAAGCCGCATTTGTATAAACACTGGCAACCATATCGGCCCTGCCGTCATGTACCATGGCAAGAGATTCCGCGTAGCTCCCCGCCGGAACCATTTTAAACTCCACACCCAGATCCTTGCCAGCTCTTTTCAGGTAATCAGCATATATGCCGTGCACCTCGTCCCCCGCTTCATAGGCATAGGGAGCCTGTCCCGAAAAGACAGATACCCTTATTACAGGGTGCGCGCGAAGGTAAGCAATCTCTTCCTGCCTGAGGAAAAGCGGCTGTCCCCCCGGAAGCATTTTATCCGGAGAATCACCCCAATTTTTTTCGGAGGATGATGACCTTATTCTTTCCATAGAGCGTGTGAGATGCCCCATCAGCTCAAATCTGTCCTTACGGACAGCAAGATAAAAATTCTCCAGAAAAAGATTCCCTGTGGCGATAGCCAGCGGCGCACGTTCAAAGCCCGTTGCCACCATGCCGTCAATCACACCTGTTTCCCACGCCTGACGGAGCTCATCCGTAGTTTCATACGGCACGGGAATATACTTCACCCCGCCGAAGGAACCATACTCGGCAAGGGCGCCTCCCAAAAAACGCAGATTATGAAATGTCCTGCAGTATCCGATACGCTGTACCAGTCCGTCACCGTCACGCAGGAACAAATAGCACGGCATACGGACAATAGAACGGGTCGTGCGGAGAAGTCCGTCCTCCGCACCGTCCATGTGTTGAGTAGCCAATGCCATATCCAGCTCACCGTTCTCAACCTTCCGCAGATTGTTCTCAAGAGTATCTGCAACATATACAGGATCAAACTCCGCGTATACAGCGAGATTCTCTATGTGGTTGTACAAAGCGCCTTCATATCCGCCGTAGCCGTCTACCTCAAAGGCCCCCGGAGCATAGCTGACACCGATACGAAGCTGCGGCAGCTCCTTTGCCTCGGAAACTAAAGGCATGAAAAAAAACAGCAGAAAAAGAGCTGCTGCTTTAACAATGCGTGAACTTCCCTTCACAGCGCTCCCTCCCTGCCTAATTATTCTGAATCTTATTTGACACAGACACATATATTATATAGGTACTTTTAAATCATTTCTATAGCTTTTTATGAGAATTACATATGAAATTACTTTTTTATCGACAAAAAAGATTTACACATTGACATCGAAGATGGGCTTCACTATAATTTTAGTCAAATAAGAATAGTCTGAAAAGGGAAGCTTCCTCTTTCAGCAAAAACTAATTCACTATAAGGAGTGGGGCGTATGAAGAAAAAGAGTCTCGTATTATTCCTCATTGCGGTCATGGCACTTTCAACCGCACTTTTGGCTGGCTGCGGCGGTGGACCGAAGCAGGAGTCCAAAGGCGGCGACGCTAAGGGAAACAAACTTGTCATCTACACGTCAATGAAGGAATCTCTGATCAGCGGCATCGTTGAAGGCTTCAAGAAAAAGAATCCGGGCATCGAAGTCGACTATCAGTCCGCAGGCGCAGGCAAGCTCATGGCAAAAATTGCTGCAGAGCGCCAGAGCGGCCACATTCTCGCAGATGTTATCTGGACATCGGAAGTTCCTGACTTCTACCAGATGAAGAAAGACGGTATTCTTGAGAATTACAAACCGTCGAACCTCAAAGAAATCCTGAATCCGTTTGATGACTATGACGGCTCCTTCACGGCAGCCCGCCTCGGTACTCTCGGTATCGCGGTCAACACGGACAAGATCAAAGAGTTCCCGACAGCTTGGGAAGACCTCGCAACGAAGCCTGAATACACAAAAGCATTCGGTATCGCTGACCCGGCTCTCTCCGGCACGTCCTACATGAGCGTCGCGCTCCTTGAGCACCAGTTCGGCTGGGATTACTTCAACCGCCTTGCTGCAAACGGCACACGCATCGGCAAAGGCTCCGGTCAGGTCGTAGACGATACGTCCTCCGGTGAGCTCTCCGCATGCCTCGCGGTTGACTACATCACCAACAACAAGATTGCAAAAGGCGCACATCTCCAGATGGTATACCCGAAGGAACTCATTATGGTTCCGAGCCCGGTTGCTATCTTCAAAGGCTCCAAGAACCTCGACGCAGCAAAGAAATTCGTTGACTACCTCCTGAGCCAGGAAGCTCAGCAGAAGGTTGCCGACGCAGGCACGGTTCCTGTCCGTACGGATGTAAAACAAAATCCGAAGCACAACCTTCCTAAACCGGAGGATGCTATGAAGAACGGCATCAAGGTCGTTTACACGGAAATTCTCCCGCAGAAGGAAGCTACGATTCAGAAATTCACGGAAATCATCAAGAAATAATGCTTGCTTGATTCCGCAGAAAAAGACGACGGGGCGGATATCGCCCCGTCGTTTTCATTAAGGAGGTCTCATATGGACATCATTCGCATGGAAGGCATCACAAAGGGGTATCCGGACCACCCGGTACTCAATGACCTGACTCTTTCCATAAAGAAAGGCGAATGCTTCACCCTGCTCGGCCCGTCCGGCTGCGGCAAAACGGTGCTGCTGCGCCTCATTGCCGGCTTTGAATCGCCGGAGACAGGCAAAATTTTCATCGATGATATCCCTGTCAACGATATGGAAGAAGGCATCGACGTACCGCCTGAAAACCGCGGTCTCGGCGTCGTGTTTCAGGATTATGCCGTCTGGCCCCACATGACGGTATTCGAAAACATCGCTTATCCTTTGAAAATCGCAAACGTTCCAAAGGACGAAATTCAGAAGCGTGTCATGGAAATGGTCGACATCGTAGGCATGACGGGACTCGACAAGCGTTATCCGTCCGAGCTTTCAGGCGGTCAGCAGCAGCGTGTCGCTCTTGCCCGCGCCCTCGTAGGCAAACCGTCTCTCATGCTTCTCGACGAGCCACTGTCCAACCTTGACGCAAACCTGCGTGAGGAAATGCGTTTTGAAATCAAGGAGCTTCAGAGGAAGCTGGGCGTCACAGTCCTTTACGTTACACACGATCAGGAAATCGGTCTTGCCATTTCCGACCGTGTTGCAATCATGGACGAAAATGGTGTCATTCAGCAGATTGGCACACCGTGGGAAATATTCGAGCAGCCTGCTAACCCATTCGTATTCAACTTCATGGGTATCGCAAACTTCATAGATGTTCGCCGCGACGGCACGAACTTCCTCGTAGGTACAGGCACACAGCCAATGCCATGGGAAGAAAAGCCTGAGGGCGAGGCTGTGGACTGGGTAGCGGCCTTCCGCCCCTCTGATGTAACAATTTCCCGCGAGGACAAAGGACTTCACGGCATCGTGCGCCGTGCAAACTTCCTCGGAGCTATGATGGACTATCTCATAGAAATCGACGGAACATTCCTCCGCACAAGCCTTGAGACACATCATGCAATCGCCCGCGACCTGATACTGAAAGCAGGCGATACCATAAACGTCCAGTTCCTCGCTCTGCACTGGTTCGAAAAAGAAACCTTGAAAGGAGTGCGTAACGAATGAGTCAGGTAAAAACAAAAAGCTCCTTCGGCGTGG
>NZ_CDXDFU010000207.1:0-7408 GCF_978017985.1 Schwartzia sp. (in: firmicutes)
ACTCAGCGCGTTTGCAATAAAGCGCGCGGAATCAGCGTTCCATTTAACTATATCGATTTTCTCATTGCGGAACTCATCAACGATAGCCTGTACGCGGAGACCTTTATGGCCTACGCATGCGCCTACCGGATCCACGTCCTCGTCTCTGGAATATACGGCAATCTTAGAACGCATGCCCGGCTCACGTGCAACGGACTTGATTTCCACGACGCCCTCCTGAATCTCAGGAACCTCGCGCTCAAACAGGCGCTTCAAAAGGCCCGGATGTGTGCGTGACACTGCAATCTGAGGTCCCTTGGAGGTACGACGCACCTCAAGGATATAAGCCTTGATGCGGTCTCCGTACTCGTATGTTTCTCCTTCAATCTGCTCAGTCGGTGTAAGAACTGCCTCTGTTTTGCCGAGGTCAATATATACATTGCGGTTCTCGACACGCTCCACCGTGCCCGTGATGATATCACTTTCACGCTCGGAATACTCATCAAAGATATTTCCGCGCTCAGCCTCACGAATACGCTGAACAACAACCTGCTTTGCCGTCTGTGCGGCAACACGTCCAAAGTTTGCAGGCGTAACCTCGAGCTCGAAAACATCTCCGACCTCATAATCCGGTTTAATCGCCTGTGCATCGCTGAGAGATATATCCGTAATCGGATTTTCCACCTCTTCGACGACTGTCTTTATTGCATACACATGGTACTCTCCCGTAGTGCGGTCAAGAAGTACACGGACGTTCTGTGCCGCTCCGCCGAAATTGCGGCGGTATGCCGTGATAAGTGCTGCCTCTATAGCTTCAAACAGCACCTCCGGTGCAATTCCTTTCTCCTGCGCCAGTTCACGGAATGCATCCATGAAATCCGCACCGTAATTGAGAGCCTGCTCTTTCTTAGCCTTTCCCCTGCTCCGTTTAATCAAAATCTGCTCCTCCTATGATTTAAATATCAATATGTAAACGCACCTGCGCGATTTTCTTCATGTCGATTGGCTCGAAATCCTCAAGCTTCAAAGCCCCATCCTCGCAGCCGATCAGCTTGCCGGTTACCTGCTTTGTCCCATTCAGCGGTTCGTAAAGTGAAACATCCACCATCTTGCCTGCCTCACGGACAAAATCCTTTTCCTTCTTCAGCACGCGGTCAAGACCCGGTGAAGATACCTCAAGAATATAGCTGTCCGGAACAACATTTTTCTCGTCAAGTTCTTTTTCGAGCTTCTCAGAAAGCTCCTGACAATCCTCTATATCAATACCCTCGGGTTTATCAATATAGACGCGAAGATACCAATCCTTTTCCTTTACATACTCGACATCCACGAGTTCAAGCCCCGTATCAGCCAAGAGCTCCTCAGCCAGCTTCTCTACGGTCTTTTCCACATAACCTGCCACAGACATTCCTCCTCAAAATATTGCTCATACAATGCGAAAGAGTGAGCTGGCGCTCACTCTTTGGAATCCGATAATCTATTTACTCGTACAAGTATAACATGTATATACACAAATGTAAACATAATTAGGAAAGTTTTGTGCAATTCAACTGATATAATTCTGCACAATTCATCTGGCATAATAATTTTTCACAAACTGGGCATTTCTATACAGTCAGACCGGGTGTAAAATCGAGAACAAAAAAACAGGAAAGAAGTGCATAATCATGTCAACCACTCAAATCGAAAGCACGTACAGCCCCATCTCCGAATCAAAAATCAGCACAAAGGAATTATGCCTGTGTGCAGCCATGAGTACTATTGTATTTTTAACGACCTTCATACCGAAAATCCCAATACCGCTCGGCTATGCGCACATGGGAGATGCAGCTGTATTTCTCATAGTCATGCTGATTCCCAAACGTCCGGCACTTCTTGCCGCTGCCATAGGCTCTGCTCTTGCAGACCTAATAGGTGGATTTTATCTTTGGATAGCGCCAACAATACTTATCAAATTCATAATGGCATATATCGTATATGTCATTGCCCGTCCGCGCACTACCAATCCGGGAATCGCAAAGGCGGCTTTTGCATTTACCGCTGCAGCCCTCTGGATGACCTTAGGGTATGTCGTTTTCGGCGCGCTGCTCTATGACAGCATTGCTGCAGGTCTCGCCTCAGCATACGGCCTGCTCGCAAAAAGCGCGGTAAATATCATCGCCGCGCTCCTTCTGCTTGCACCGCTCAGAAAAGCGCTTCGAATATGAAAACCATCAAAAAAGGCTTCCGTTTGCACGGAAGCCTGTTTTATTCTGGTGCCGAAGGCCGGACTTGAACCGGCACGTTGTTGCCAACGGCAGATTTTGAGTCTGCTGCGTCTGCCAATTCCGCCACTCCGGCGCACCTACAACGTAACTAACAGAAGCTATTATATATCCTGAATCCATGCCTTGTCAAGAAAATCTGCCCGAAAGCCTTCCTGCCTTTGCAAAATAAAGACAACACTGATAAAATGAGCATTAGGCATTATCAGTAGATTTTCTACATTCAAGGAGTGATATTATGATTCGTTCATTTAGATTTATCTGTGCGCTGATGCTCGTAATCGGAACCATGTTCGGTGGCAGCGCGTCTGCAGCTGAGCACCAGATTCCTGTTCTCTCCGTAAGCGGTACAGGTACAGTCGAAACCACACCTGACCAGGCAGACCTGAGCCTTGGTGTTATAACTCACGCGTCTACAGCAGAGGACGCACAGCAGATGAATGCAGCCGCCGCAGTTTCCATCCGCAACGCACTCTCGGCTCTCGGTATCTCCGACCGTGATATCCGCACAGAGGACTACAGCTTCCATCCGGACTTCGACCGTTCGGACCGACGCTCAAATGAAATCACAGGCTATACGGTCAGCAATACAGTATTAGTACACATCAGCGACCTTGACCTCGTTGGACAGATCATTGATTCGGCGCTTGCAAGCGGAGCGAACAACGTGAACTCACTGGATTTCTCCATCCGTGACACGAAAGCTCTCCGCCGCGAGGCTCTCACAGCAGCCACAAAGGATGCCCGTGAAAAGGCTGACATAATTGCACACGCACTCGGCAAAAAAATCGTCGGTGTACAGAACATCAGCGAAAACTCGGGTGCATTCCAGTCCCGCTCCCGCAAGGTTTTCATGGCAAACTCTTCAATGGAAATGAGCGCCGCAACACCTATCGACGCAGGAACACTTACACTCTCGGCAACTGTCCACGTTGACTTCATAATCTCGGACTGAGGTGCTGCCGCTCATGAATAAACCGCGTCTCGACGCTATCGAATACATACGTGGCATCTCCATGCTTGGTGTAATCGGCATCCATGTAGGCTCACAATACCTTGCAAACCCTACGCCGAACCCTCACCTTGTTGCCCTGTTTGAAATAGCCACCCGTTTTTCAGTGCCGATTTTCTTTTTTATATCGGCCTTCGGACTCTTTTATCATCTTGACCTGAAGGAGCCCTTCTCTTACATTGACTTTATGAAACGGCGCTTCAAGACCGTGCTCGTTCCGTATCTCGTCTGGTCGGTATTTTACGTTCTTCATTATACTTTTCTCTACCACGATACGAGCCTGCTGCGCCCCACAGTTTTTCTGTACTATCTGTTTTTCGGACTGTGCAGCTACCAGCTGTACTTCATGGTAATCCTTCTGTGGTTCTATATTTTAATGCCCCTTTGGATTGCCATAATGCGGCGCATAACACCGCTGAATCTCTCGTTTCTTTTGGTCGTTCAGATTGCATTTGACTACTGGTCCAGCTTTGTATTCAACCCTTACGGCATAGAGAGCTGGCTTCTGAGGTCATTTATGATATACAGGCTGAACTACTGGGTCATGCACTACTTCTTCATATTCCTTCTTGGCGGCTGGCTTGCAATTAACTTCAAGTCATTTCTCCGCTTCATGGAAACACGCCGCAGGGAAATCGTACTTTTCTTCTGGGCCTCCCTTGCCGCTCTGCTCGGCTACTATTATTACGTACTTTCGGCACGGCACTACACCGCTATAGAAGGCATTAACACGGCTCACCAGCTCTGCCCTGCGGGAATAATGTACACCATTGCGGCGTCATTGTTCTTTTTTACGATTTTCACATATCAAAATTATCCGAAAGCATGGAATCCTGTTTTTTCGCTGCTCGGACGCCATTCCTACTTTGCTTATCTGGCGCACCCGGTTGTGATTACGTATCTCAGCATGCTCGTTGACCGCAGCGGACTTATAATGACCGCGCCCATCGCACTGATATTCTACGTCGCCGTTGCCGTACTTGCCGTTGCTCTGGCAGTCATAATGCGGCGTATAGGGAATCATATCCCCATCATCAATGAACTCACCATTGGAATATATCCTAAAAAATAAATCCGAAAGGAGCTGTCTGTATGACACAGGAAGAATTTCATAAGCTCGTCCATCTCGTAATTGATAACAAAAAAAATGCACCGCCGGAAACACTTTTCGCCGGTGGCATGGATAACTGGCACGCCCGCGCGCGCCTTGCTCATTTTCTCGCAATGCCGGAGTCTCAGCACCGCCCCGAGGCGATTGAACTCCTCTGCTCCGTCGTCGAGGCCGAAGTCGATGACGAAAATTCCCAGGATGTGGAAGAAAAGGTCTATGCCCTCCAGAAGCTCAGCACACTGGAGCGTGAAGACAAAAACTACGCCGATGCTCTGCGCCACATAAACCTCGCAATCGAGCTTGCGGAGTCCACAGACTTCCTTTACAAATACATTCTGCGCGGTGAGCTTTGGGCAGACCGCTGGACTATTCTCCATGCACAGGGAGATATTCAGAATGCCGAAGAAGAAGTCGATGAGCGCATAGCTGCCTATGAGGATATCCCCATCAAGCACAACAGCTACCTCTACTACGGCTACCGCTTCAAGGCACAGCTTGCCGCCGAACGCGGTGTTCCCCTTGTTGCAAAGGACTACATGCACATGGCAATCAAATTCATGGACGTTCCCGATGAATACCTGCCGGGCCTGAATCAGGCATTTAACCAACAGCATGAAAATGCGTCCTGGATTCTCAATACAATAGACCACGCAACACCAAATCCGGACTCCCTGCACTGGGACATCTGAGCATAAAAAATCTCTGACCACACATACATGGTCAGAGATTTTTTATTTTACATATCTGCAATACGGCGCAGAGTTTCCTTTATCATTTTTACCTGTGAAGCAACCGTCGAAAGGACAAGACGCTCCTTCGGACTGTGGATATCATACGTAGTTACGCCCACAGATACGATATCAATGCTCGGATTGTACTTAATCATCCAGCTGCATTCAAGACCTGCGTGGATGCTTGCAACACGCATCGGAGTGCCGTTCTGCTCCTCAAATACCTCAGTGATGATCTTTGCAAGTCTGCTGTCCGTGCGTTCATGCCATGCAGGGGACGGATTTCCGATATCCGCACGGAATCCGAATCTCTCTCCGAGAATCTGCCCGAGAACTCGGAAGGAATCCAGCTTGTAATCAACGCTGGAACGCGGATAATACGAGAACCATACGTCTGTATCCGTCATACGGAGCATACCGATATTTGCAGACGTCTCAACAAGCCCCGGAAGCGCCGCCGACATGGAGAACACCCCGCTATGAAGCGTAAACAGGAGCTCAGAAACAGCACGCGCATCTTCTTTGCTCATGACTCTCTTAGGCATCTCAGCCTCTTCAAGACTAAGCTGTATGCCAGGGTCCACTGCTCCGTAAGCCTCGGTGAAGCGCTTTTTGCGGTTTTCCAATACAGCCTTTATGTCATTTTCTGAAGCCGTGGAAACAAAAACAAACATACCGGCATCAGGAATCGCATTTCTCGCCTGTCCGCCGTCCATCTCCGCAACAGCATACTCTATACCTGCAGCGCGGAGCTCTATCATAAGCTGTCCGAGAACGCGCAGCGCATTTCCTCTGCCGTCACCGATACGCTCACCGGAATGCCCGCCCAGAAGACCGCGCACGGAAATCTTCCACGCCTTGCCCTGCGGTACCGGCTCCCAATGAATATCCCTGTGAAAATCTACGCCTACGCTGCCCGCGCTGCCGATAGTCAAAAGATCATTTTCCTCAGAATCGCAATTGATGTAAAAAACAGCATCCTGCACATGCTTCGGGTCAAGCTTCTCTGTTCCGGACATTCCGACCTCTTCATCAACCGTGACAATAGCACGGAGCGGGCCGTGATTTTCCAACGTCTTGAAAATATAAATGATTTCAGCGATACCTGTGCCGTCATCAGAGCCAAGGCTCGTGCCGTCGGCAGTAAGATATTCCTCTGTCCTGATTGTCTTTATCTCATCTGTCAGCGGATTATAGTCTCTGCCCTTTTCCGCTACGCAGACCATATCCATGTGGCTCTGCAGAATCGTAAGAGGCGCATTTTCCATTCCCTTCGATGCCGGCAGATCAGCAACCAGATTGTTGACTGCATCCTGTATAACCTTGCAGCCCATACCCTCAAATACACCCTTCAGGTAATCGCTGACAGCCTTCTCATGCCCCGACGGACGGGGAATCTTAGTCAGCGGCATAAACTCAGCCAATACGCCATCAATTATTTCTTTATTGTTTTCCATTAAAAAACCTCCTAAAAATGAACGCAAAAAAAGCGGTCGGTTACGACCGCTTCCCCAAGTTCGATTATTTCTTTACCGGACGAGCCTTTGCGGTAGCCACATCAACGCCGGACGGCACATAAAGCATCATGCCCTCCGAAATACGGCGAGCCTCGCCGTCCAAAACATAGCACACACCGTTTACAAAATCGCAGATACGGCGCTGCTCTGCGTAGTCAACACGCTCAAAATTTACGATAGCCGCTTTCTTCGCAAGCAGGTCATCAGCAATCCCCGTGACCTGGTCGAATTTAGACGGAACATAAATATCGACGGAAAGCTCAGACGGTTTCGCAGCACGGGCTTTGAAACGAGGTCTCTCCACAACCGCAGACGAATAAGACGGCGCACCGTTAACGACACGACGCTCCTCGGTAACATATTCGCTTTCTGCAACTGCCTTTTCGGATACAAGCTCCTCTTCTTCCTCTACAGGCATAAGTATATTCTTGGCTTTCTCAAGAAGTTCCTTTATCGATTCCATCTATGTCGCCTCCACTGCGAATTAAAACGAGTACGCGCATCATTCAGCCTTGAAAAGCGCGCAAAAACCACGATACTTATATATACTACCCGTATTCTACACCAAATCAAAAAATCCTGCAAACGGGAAAAAATAATTTTCCCCTAATTTGCAGAATTTTGAATCGTAAGCCCTATGTTACGAATAAATTTAATCTATTTTATACTCAATTAATGAGCAATTTGGTCAGGCTTTTGCAGCCTTCGTTGCGTTTTTGCGTGCGCGGCCGCGGGCAGAATGGTCAAGAACTGCTTTGCGGAGACGAACGCTCTGCGGAGTAACCTCAACAAGC
>NZ_CDXDFU010000208.1:0-1754 GCF_978017985.1 Schwartzia sp. (in: firmicutes)
AACCGGAATGATGAGGCCAGCCTGTTTTGCTGTTCTTTCGTTGAACTCCTTAACAAATGCCATGATATTGACACCTGCCTGACCCAGTGCCGGGCCAACCGGAGGAGCCGGAGTAGCTTTGCCTGCGAGAACCTGTAATTTTACAAGTTTAGCAACTTTCTTTGCCATGTACTTTTACACCTCCTTAATAGGAACTCAAATCTTTTCTACCTGATCAAAATCCAATTCAACAACAGTCTCACGACCGAACATATCGACAAGAGCTTTAAGCTTGCCCTTTGCCTGATCGACTTCAGTAACTGTCGCAGGGAAATTTTCAAATGCTCCCGAATGAATGTGGACTGCCTGTCCCGGTTCTACATCAAGTACCGGGCGCAGTTCTTCGCTGCCTGATGCTGTACGAAGAATACGCTTGACTTCTGAATCCGTCAATGGAATCGGCTTTGTACCTGAACCAACAAACCCGGTCACACCCGGCGTATTCCGAACCACATACCAGGAGCGGTCATTTACGATCATCTCCACAAGAGCATATCCCGGGAAAACTTTCTTCTTCATGACCTTTTTGCGGCCATCACGTACTTCAACGTCGTCCTCCATCGGAACAACTACGTTGAAAATCTCGTCTTCCATACCCATGGACTGCACTTTGCGTTCCAAATTCGTCTTAACTTTATTCTCGTAACCGGAATATGTATGAATTACATACCACTTTTTCTCTGATTCCATCACAAGGGATGCGCTGCATCCCCCACCTCCAGTCGTTTATCGTAGAAGAAGCTGAAAAAGCCGCGCAAAGACTGTGTCGCACACCCAAATGAGCGTGCAAACAATCACAACCGCAACTCCGACAACCCCCGTGTTCACCAAAAGCTCACGTCTTGACGACCATGAAACTTTCTTCATCTCAGCGATGACTTCCTCACAAAACCGCTTCGGATTGAACCCAGATTCTGACTGTACAGCTGATGCTTTTTCATCTGCCAAACTCAATTCACATCCTCACAATCCTGCACCCTCAAAAAGCGTCTTACTTCGTCTCTTTATGCGGCGTATGCTTTTTGCAGAATTTGCAGTATTTGTTGAATTCCAAACGATCCGGGTCGTTCTTCTTGTTCTTATTGGTCTGATAATTGCGGTTTTTGCAAACCGTGCAGGCCAAAGTAACTGCGTTACGCATCCTATGCACTCCTTTACTTCATTGCGAATAAGCCGCCTGGAAAGCACCGGAGCGCTGACTGTCCGCTTATTCTTACGCACAAAATAATAGTAAACCCTCGAAACGTCACTAATATAATTTATCATACTTGTCCATTTGTGTCAACAACAACGCAGGGGATTTTTTCCCGTTTTACACCGCTGCCGCACGGACGTATCGAGCAAAACAAAAGCCCCAGAAACTGGGGCGCATTTTCAATGGTGGCGGAAGGGAGATTCGAACTCTCGACACTGCGGGTATGAACCGCATGCTCTAGCCAACTGAGCTATTCCGCCATGTTAAATTATATGGAGCTGATGACCGGGATTGAACCGGTGACCTTATCCTTACCAAGGATACGCTCTGCCGACTGAGCTACATCAGCACGCTGAGCATTTGGTTGCGGGAATAGGACTTGAACCTATGACCTTCGGGTTATGAGCCCGACGAGCTACCGACTGCTCCATCCCGCGATAAAAAATGGTGGGCAGGGATGGATTCGAACCATCGTAGCCTACGGCGACGGATTTACAGTCCGTTCCCTTTAACCACTCGG